>NZ_PCZU01000264.1:1334-13219 GCF_002887785.1 Rhodococcus sp. ENV425 | reverse complement strand
GCGTTTCCACCTGGCCGTCGTCCTCCGGGACCGGCCGCTCGGTCTCCTCCGCCCGGGCGGCGGCCTCACGGCGCCTGCGCCGCTTGGCGCTGGTGCGTGACTCCTTCTCCGCCACCATCAGATACGCACCCATCAGCCGCTTGAGCTCGACGACCGCGTCGGCGTGGCTCTGGTCGTCCTGCACGGAGAAGTTCAGCATCGAGTAGACGACGTGCACGAGCACCTCGGCCATCAGCGTGCGACGCTCGCGCGGGGTGTCGGGCATGAGCGGAGCCAGCATCCGCGCGATCTGCTCGGCGAACTCCTTCTCGTGGATCGCGCCGGTCGCCCGGGTCGACGGGGTGGACTGCATCGCGAGCCACACCTCCCGCCGCGAGGGGTCCGACATCCACAGCCCGGCGAGATGGTCGACGAAGGCGTTGAGGAACCGCAGCCAGTCCACGGAGGGGATGACGCCGTCGAACTTGGCGAGCTCGTCCTGCACACCCACCAGGTCCTGCCGGTTCAGTTCACACACGATGACGTACTTGTTGGCGAAGAACTGGTAGAGGGTTCCGATGGGGACATCGGCACGGGCAGCCACCTCTTCGCAGGTGAACGACTCGAAGCCGACCTCGGTGAGCAGTTCGCGGGACGCGGCGAGCAGCGCGTCGAACTTGCGCCGGCTGCGCTCCTGCGTCGGGCGACGGCGCGGCACGAGTTCCTGGGGCGCCGCCTGGACCTCCAGCGCCGGATCGATACGGCGTGGGGTGCGGCCGCGCTTCGTTGCAGACTCCACGCGCCCAGGCTAACCGGAGGTTGTCCGAATTCCGAACTTTTAGCTGTGAGGGCGAGTCTCAGCTAACACCGCCGGTGGTGCCGCGGTCGCCGGCGCTCACTTGACGAGAGTGAACTGCATGACGTCGATGTGGCCCGTGCGGAAGTGTTCGGCGGAACCGTTCAGGTACTTCATGAAGCGCTCGTACATCTCCTCCGACGACAGGGCGACCGCCTCGTCCCGGCGGGCCGACAGCGCCGCGGCCCAGTGTTCGAGGGTGCGGACGTAGTGCGGCGCCAGGGCCTGGATGCGTTCGACCCGGAACCCCGCCCGCTCCGCGCCGTCGACCACCGTCTCCGGCTGCGGCAACTGCCCGCCGGGGAAGATCTCCCGCTTGATGAAGATGTGGAACAGCGCGTTCTCCCGGGTCACCGGGATTCCCCGCTCGCGCAGCGTCGCGAGGCGGTGCCCCACGATGGTGTGCAGCAGCATCCGGCCGTCCGGGGGCAGCATGTCGTGGCACTTGGTGAAGAACCGGTCGTAGCGTTCGCTCCGGAAGTGCTCGAACGCGCCGATGCTCACGATGCGGTCCACGCGCCCGTCGAACTCCTCCCAGCCCTGCAGCCGCACGTCCACGGTGCGGGGGCCGGGCAGCCCCGCTGCGAGGTCGCGGACGTGCTCGTACTGGTTGCGGCTGAGCGTGAGCCCGATCGTGTTCACGTCGTAGTGCGTGGCGGCGCGCAGCATCGTCGAGCCCCAGCCGCATCCGACGTCGAGCAGTGTCATGCCCGGGTGCAGGTCGCACTTGCCGAGCGACAGATCGACCTTCGCGGCCTGGGCCTGCTCGAGCGTCATGTCGTCCCGCTCGAAATACGCGCAGCTGTAGGTCATCGACGGGTCGAGGAACAGCGTGAAGAACTCGTCCGAGAGGTCGTAGTGGGACTGGACCTGCCGATAGAACGGCGTGAGCGCGCTCTGCGGGCTGGGTGGCATCGCTGTGCCTTCCGTTCGAGGGCCGTCCGGCCCCGCTTCCTGGACCGTTCCGCCCGATGGCAACCTCGATATCGCGGAATCTACGCCGGACGCGGCCGCTGCGAGCATGCTTCGATCTCGAGGGGCGGTACCCGTAGCGAAAACGAGACACGACGATCGGGGAGGCGCGGTGGACGTCGCGGACATGCGGGAGCGGGTGCGCCGGCTGATGCCCGGGGCGCGCAGGGACCTCGGGGAACTGGTGGCGTTCCGGTCGGTGGCCGATCCGCGGCTGTTCCCGGCCGAGGAGTGCGTCGCTGCCGCCCGATGGGTGCGCGATGCGTTCGCCGCGGTCGGCGTCGACAACACCGCGCTGATCGAGACGTCGGACGGCTCGCTCGCGGTGCTCGGGCACACGCCGGCCCCGGCGGGAGCGCCGACCGTGTTCCTCTACAGCCACTACGACGTGCAGCCCCCGGGCGACGAATCGCTCTGGCACACTCCGCCGTTCACGCTCACCGAACGCGACGGCCGCTGGTACGGGCGCGGCGCCGCGGACTGCAAGGGCAATCTCGTGATGCACCTGCTCGCGCTGCGCGCGCTGCGGGAGCGGGGACCGCTTCCCGTCGGGATCCGGATCGTCGGCGACGGCTCGGAGGAAACCGGTGGCGGGCTCGAGAACCTGGCCCGCGAACGGCCCGATCTGTTCGCCGCCGACCTGGTGCTCGTCGCGGACTGCGGCAACGCCGAGGTGGGACGGCCGACCCTCACGACGTCGCTGCGCGGCCTGGCGAACGTCGTCGTCCACGTCGAAGCCCTCGCCGGGGAGATCCACTCGGGCCAGTTCGGCGGCGCAGCCCCCGACGCGCTCGCCGCGCTGGTGCGCCTGCTGTCGAGCCTGCGCGACGAGGCCGGCGACACCGTGATCGACGGGCTCGACCCCACCGGAATCTGGAGCGGCGAACCGTATCCCGAGGAGGTGTTCCGCGCCGACGCCGGTGTGCTCGACGGGGTCTCACTGCTGTCGGCCGGGTCCGTGGCCGACGCCGTGTGGGCGCGTCCCGCGCTGACGATCCTCGGCATCGACGCCCCACCGGTGGTGGGGTCGGCGGCGGCGGTCGTGCCCCGCGCGTCGGCCCGGCTGAACCTCCGCGTCCCGCCGGGGATGGATCCGGCCACCGCCCAGGACGCCCTCGTCGCCCACCTGCACGCCCACGCCCCGTGGAACGTGCGGGTGCGGGTCGACCGGGAAGGCGTGAGCGAACCGTTCCGGGCCGCGACCGACGGACCGGGATACGCCGCGCTGCGCAGCGCGCTCGGCGCCGTCTACGGACGCGAGGTCGGCACGGTCGGGCAGGGCGGATCGATCCCGCTGTGCACGGTGCTGCAACAGGTGCTGCCGGACGCGGAGATCGCGCTGCTCGGCGTGGAGGAGCCGAGCGCCCGGATCCACGGGCCCGACGAGAGCGTCGACCCGTCCGAGCTCGAGCACATGGCCGTCGCGGAGGCGCTGGTGCTCGCCTCCCTCACGCGGTGAGCCGCCGCTCAGACCGACAGGTCGCGGCGCAGCTTCGCGACGTGCCCGGTGGCGCGCACGTTGTACTGCGCAACCTCGATCCGGCCGTCCTCGTCGACGACGAACGTCGAACGGATCACTCCGGTGACGGTCTTGCCGTACATCTTCTTCTCGCCGAACGCCCCCCACGCCGTGAGCGTGGTCTTGTCCGGATCCGACAGCAACGGAAACGTCAGCTGCTCGGCGTCCCGGAACTTCGCGAGCTTGGCCGGCTTGTCGGGGGAGATGCCCACGACGGCGAGCCCGGCGCCGTTCAGGTCGGCGAGGCTGTCGCGGAAATCGCAGGCCTGCTTGGTGCACCCGGGGGTGCTCGCGGCGGGGTAGAAGTACACGATCACCTTGCGTCCGCGGTAGTCCGACAGCGACACCTCGTTGCCGTCCGCGTCGGGGAGGGTGAACTCGGGAGCCGTATCGCCGGGGGCGAGCCTGCTGCTGTTTTCCGTCACCTCCGAGAGGGTAACGGACCCGTGCGTCCACTACCGTGGTCGCAGCACAGTGCAGCGACCAACTGGAGGATCACGTGGGTAGGGACACCGAGGCCATCGAACGGGACATCGAGAACGCCCGCAACCAGCTTGCGAGCACCCTCGACGAATTGAGTGTGCGCGCCAGCCCGAAGAACGTGATGGCCCATGCCAAGCAGACCGTGATGGAGAAGGTGAACCAGCCCAACGTCAAGTACGCGCTCGCGGCGGTCGGTGTCGTCATCGGCGCCCTGGCGCTGCGCAAGCTGCTGCGCTGACAGCTGATCCGAAGGGCACCGTCGTCCGGTTCGCCGGACCGCGGTGCCCTTCGTCGTTTCCCGGCGTCGTGGTCGTGCCCGCCGGGGGAGTGACAAAGGACCCGTTTCGAGTTCGATCTTGGCGTGGTTGACTGGTAACGAGCCAACCGCGCCATCTTCGAGGGGGCTGACGGCCATGCCGAACGCACAGCGGGTTGCACGACTTCTTCTCGTCTCGATCCTGACCGCCATGGCCCTGCTCGGTTCGGGGGCCGCGGCCGCGGCGGGAACCGTCGGCGGTGCGCCGCCGGCCAGGCTGCCCGCGTCGGCGCTCGAGCCGGCGAACGGCGCGGTGGTGGGGGTGGGACATCCCGTGACCGTCCGGTTCGGCGCACCGGTCGGTGACCGCGCCGCCGCCGAACGTGCCGTCGAGATCACCACGTCGAAGCCCGTGAGCGGCCGTTTCGCGTGGCTCGACGACAGCCGCGTGCAGTGGGTTCCCGACCGCCTCTGGCCGGGGCACACCACCGTGACCGTCGCCGTGGCCGGGGCGCGCACCGAATTCCAGGTCGGCGACGAGTTCGTCGCCGTCGCGAACCGGTCGACGCACCAGTTCACGGTCATCCTCAACGGCGAGGTGGTGCGGACGATGCCGGCGTCGATGGGCAAGCCCGGCTACGAGACCCCGGTCGGCACCTTCTCGGTTCTGGAGAAGTTCCGCGATCTCGTCATGGACTCGTCCACCTACGGCGTCCCGATCGACTCGCCGGAGGGTTACCGCATCGACACCGAGTACGCCGTGCGGCTCACCTGGGGTGGCATCTTCGTGCACGCGGCGCCGTGGTCGGTGGACTCGCAGGGCTACGCGAACGTCAGCCACGGCTGCATCAACCTGAGTACCGAGAACGCGCAGTGGTACTTCGACCGGGTGAAGATCGGCGACCCGGTGATCGTGGAGGGCTGACCGGCAGGAGGGACGCACCGTGACGGACGTGACCATCCCCACGGAGCGCGGGCCGATGCCCGCCCACCTCGCCACGCCCGCAGGCCCCGGTCCGTGGCCCGGGGTCGTCGTGATCCACGACGCGCTGGGCATGAGCCGCGACATCCGCGCCCAGGCCGACTGGCTCGCCGGCGAGGGCTTCCTTGCCGTCGCGCCGGACCTGTTCCACGGGTCCAGGCGGTCCACCTGCCTGTTCTCCCTCTTCCGGGGCTGGGTGCCGCGCGGCGACCTGGACGCCGCGCGGAACTGGCTCGCGGACCGGCGGGACTGCACGGGCCGCATCGGCGTGATCGGGTTCTGCATGGGCGGCGGCTTCGCCCTCGCCGTCGCGTCCGACCACAACTTCGCCGCGGCGAGCGTCAACTACGGCGGCCTCACGAAGGAAGTCGAGCGTGCCCTGCCGCGGGCGTGTCCGATCGTCGGCAGTTTCGGGACGAAGGACCGATGGCCCGGCGTGCGCGAGGTGCCCGACCGGCTCGAACCGGTACTGACGGCCGCGAACATCGACCACGACATCGAGCGATACCCGAACGTGGGGCACGGCTTCATGAACGACCACGACCCCGGTGATCTGTCGATCGTGGACAGGACCATCGCCAAGGTCGTGGCCGCCCGCTACGACGAGCCGGCCACCCGCGACGCGCGCGCCCGCATCGCCGCCTTCTTCCGCAGGCACCTCGGCGACGCTCCGCGCGCGAGCGACGGGCCCGGGGCGGCTACTTGATCACCGAGCCCGCGTCGATCGGCAGCTGCACGCCGGTGACGTAGCGCCCCGCGTCGCTGACCAGGAACAGGATCGCATTGCTGATGTCGACCGGTTCGACCCATTCGATCGGCAGGGCGTTCATGGCCTTGAACGACTCGGCCGCTTCCTCGCGGGTGATCTCCGACGGCTTCTTGTCCGGCAGGAAGACCGAGTAGGTCTGCTCGTTGTGGATCATGTCTGTGTTCACTGCCGTGGGATGCACCGAGTTCACGCGGATCATGTGGGGAGCGAGCTCGTTGGCGAGTGTCTTCGTCAACCCCACCACTCCGTGCTTGGCGGCGACGTAGTGGGCAAGGTTCGCCAGGCCCTTGATGCCGGCGGTGGAACTGGTGAGCACGATTGCGCCGCCGTCGTCGTTGGCCTTCAGGTGCGGCACGGCTGCCCGCACCGTCTTGAACACCCCCGTGAGATTGATATCGATCATGTCGTCCCACATCTCGTCCGTCAGGTCCTCGACCGGCGCGAAGCTGGCGATGCCGGCGTTCGCGAGGACGATGTCGAGCCGGCCGAGCTGGGCGACGCCCTCGTCGACCGCCGATTTCAGGGCGGCGCTGTCGCGGACGTCGGCCTGGCCGGCGATGATCCGCCGGTCCAGCGCCTCGACCTGCCGGACGGTCTCGGCGAGGTCGTCGGCCGTCGCGAGTGGGTATCCCACCGTGTCGACCTGGGCGCAGAGGTCGACGGCGATGATGTCGGCCCCCTCCTGGGCCAGCCGGACGGCGTGACTGCGGCCCTGTCCGCGTGCGGCACCGGTGATGAACGCGACCTTGCCCTCGAGCTGACCCATGGCGACACTCCTTCGACGGTCGATGTGATCCGCCTCCGAGGCTAGAGGGGTTCGCTGGTGGTCGGACCGAAATCGCAAGGTGGATCGGCATACTCGGCGTCCGGTCCGGTCGTGGAGAACATTCCCGGTGGGCAACGGACGCCGGGCGCCCCGGCGCGGTAGGAGTCTCCGATCGGTGCGGGCAGCGTGCACGAAAGATTTGGCCTGAAGCTACTTGTATTGAAAACGGAACGGTTCTACCGTTGGAGTATGAGCGCAGAAGCGCGCGACGTGGGCCCGGTGGAGGAGAAGCCGCGGCGGTACGACTCGACCCTTCGCCGGCGCCAGGCCGAGCAGAACCGGCGGGCCGTCCTCGACGCCGCCACCACCCTGTTCTCCGAGGGTGGGTGGTCGGTCGCGGTCCGAGACGTCGCGCGCTCGGCGGGCACATCGGTCGAAACGGTGTATGCCCACTTCGGTTCCAAGGCAGGACTCCTCATGCAGGTGCTCGACGTCGCCGTTGTCGGGGACGACGAACGGGTGGCGCTGATGGACCGGCCGGAGTTCGCCGCCCTGTCGCAGGGCACCCCTCGGGATCGGGCCGCCGCGGCAGCCGCCCTGGTGACCGGCATCAACCGACGAACCGTCGGCCTGCAGCGCACCCTGCGCGCGGCAGCCGTCGTGGAGCCGGACCTCGCGACATGGCTGGAACAGGCACGGGAGCGCCAGCGCCTGAACGTGCGGGTCGGCGGTGCGATGATGGCCGGCCGTGAACTGAGCCCGGTCGAGGCCGAGGGGCTGTGGGCCGTGCTCAGCATGGAGGTGTACGAGCTGTTGACCGGCAGCACCGGCTGGAGCCCTGAGCAGTACGAGAACTGGCTCACCGGAGCCGTCATCCGGCTCCTGGGCCTGGAGAGTGGAAGGTGATGGGCCATGACTACCGACCATGGACCCGCAGACACACGCAGCATGGGAATAGTGCACAGCGCACTTCGCCGTGACCTGGAACGCACCCGGATCGTGCTCACCACCGAGCCGTACCCGGACCCTCGGCGTCGACGCGGACTGGCGGAGCACGTGTTGTGGATGATGCGCTTCCTGCACATCCATCACACCGGCGAGGATGTCGGGCTGTGGCCCTTGATCCGGGTGAAGAACCCCGACGCCGGCGCCCTGCTGGACCAGATGGACGCCGACCACCAGCGGATCGCACCGGCGATCACCGCCCTGGAAGACGCAGCGCTGGCCTACCGCGACGACGCGAACGCTCGGCAACCGCTGCTCGAAGCGCTGGCAGGGCTCACCGACGTGCTCCTTCCCCATCTGCGGCGTGAAGAGCTGGAGATGATGCCGGTCGTGGCCGCGACCCTCACCACCGCCGAGTACCACGACGTGGAACAGGAGTATTTCGTCAGGCCCAAGAGCTTCCTGGAACTCGGCGCGGAGGCCCACTGGGTCATCGACGGGCTCGGCGAGGACGACCGTGAGCTGATCATGCACGTGGTCCCCGCCGTGCCGCGCTTCATCCTGCTGCACGGCTTCGCGCGCACCTACCGGCGCAAGTCCGGCTTGCGGTGGGGCCACGGGCCCGCCGCCGAGCTGCCGTCGCTCAACCTTGCGCTTCTCGAGGGGCGATCCTGATGGGCACCTTGGCGCGGCACGGCAGGACCGAGACGGTGAGCCGCGCCCCGGCGGAGGCGGTGTGGCAGATCATCACCGACGTGACCCGGGTCGGTGAGTGGAGTCACGAATGCCGGGACGCGCGCCTGCTCGGAAACGCCCGAGCGGCAGCGCCGGGAATCCGGTTCCGGGGCAGGAACCGCTCCGGCGGCCTCCGGTGGAGTCGGTCGTGCGTATTCACCGTTGTGGAGCCGCCGCGGACGCTGGCATGGCGGACGGCGGGTCTCCTGGGCCGGGCGGACAGCACCGAATGGCGCATCGACCTCGAACCCGTCCCCGGAGGCACCAAGATCGTCCAGACCTACCGTGTGCTCCACGTGGCACCGGGCCTGGACCGGGTCTATTGGCGGCTGGTCAAGGCGCACCGAGACCGGCGCGCGGCACTGGAGGGCGACCTCCGCCGACTCGCCGAACTGGCGGCGGTCGAGGCCGCGTCGCACACGCCGGCCATGCGCCCGCCTCGCGAGGGAAGCGCTGTGGCCGACGGTTCCCTCGGCCGCGGCACGGAACGTCGCCGGTACTCGGCGTAGTCCGGGCGGTCCCGCGGAGGCGCGGCCGGTGTTCGAGGCCGCGTCGAAGGCGGGGTGGCTGGTGGGGTGGCAAGGGCGTGGGTTGGGTAAAGAAAAAGGCCAGACCTCGTGGGGAGGTCTGGCCCTTCTTGTGCGCCATCAGGGACTCGAACCCCGAACCCGCTGATTAAGAGTCAGCTGCTCTGCCAATTGAGCTAATGGCGCTTGGCGGTGCGTCTCCGGGCCGTTGTCCCGGCGACGAAGGAAAGATTACACACCTTCCAGTAGCGCACCAAATCGGCAGGTCATGCCGCATTTCGGTGGGAGCGACACGTAACGCCGAGGGGTCCGGCGGCGATTGGTATTCGAACGTTATTCGCGTCGTCGACGTCGCGACGGCTCCGCCTCGAGCGGGGCTGGCATCATCGAGCGCACACGCATCGACGTGCACTTTTGCGGCCCGGGGGAGGCCCGGAATCGGAGGGTGGAGAGTGGTTGGGAACAGTGCGGCGCCGCGCCGACGGCGGAATCGGCGCGCCGTCGCGGTGGTGCTCGGGACCGTGTTGGTCGGCGTCATGACCTTCGTCACGGCCTGCTCCGGTGCGAGCAGCGCCGGCGGGGCCGAGGAGGTGCCGATCGATTCGAATCCGCTCGCCGCGCTCATCAAGCCCACGGTGTCGGCGAGCGTCGTCGACGGAGGAGTCGGCTTCTCGCCCATCGAGCCCGTGACGGTCTCGGTGGTCAACGGCAAGCTCGAGTCGGTCACGCTGCTCAACCCGGACGGGGAACCCGTCGCCGGGGCGCTCGGCCCGGACGGAGCCACCTGGGCCAACACCGAGCCCCTCGGTTACAGCCGGCAGTACCGGCTCGAGGCCGTCGCGTACGGGCTCGGCGGAGCGACCACGACCGTCGCCTCCTTCGCCACCAGCGCCCCCGGCAACCTCACTCAGCCCTACGTGATGCCGGGCGAGGGCTCGGTCGTCGGCATCGGCCAGCCCGTCGCGATCCAGTTCGACGAGAACATCCCTGATCGCCTCGCCGTCGAGCAGGCCATCACCGTCGTCACCGACCCGCCGGTGGAGGGCGCGTTCTACTGGCTCAGCAACCGCGAGGTGCGGTGGCGGCCCGAGCACTACTGGGCGCCGGGCACGACGGTCACGGTGGACGTGAAGGTCTACGGCCGCGATCTCGGCGACGGTCTGTTCGGGCAGTCGGATGTACATTCGACCTTCACCGTCGGCGACGCGGTGATCATCACCGCCGACGACAACACCAAGCAGGTCACCGTCAACCGCAACGGGGTCGACGTGATGACGATGCCCACGTCCATGGGCAAGGACAGCACGCCCACCCCGAACGGCGTGTACACGATCGGCGACCGGTTCGAGCATCTGGTGATGGACTCGTCGACCTATGGCGTCGCCGTCGACTCCCCGCAGGGCTACCGGACCCCGGTGGACTGGGCGACGCGGATGTCGTACAGCGGCATCTTCTTCCACTCCGCGCCGTGGTCGCTCGGCGATCAGGGTTCCCGCAACGTCAGCCACGGCTGCCTCAACCTGAGCCCGGCCAACGCCAGGTGGATCTTCGACAACACCAAGCGCGGCGACATCGTGATCGTGAAGAACACCGTCGGCGGCATCCTCGAAGGCACCGAGGGGCTCGGGGACTGGAACATCCCGTGGTCGACGTGGAAGGCCGGAAACGCACGCGCCTGATCCGCCGCCGGGCCGCCCGGCGGCGCCACCCCGGCGTGTGGCAGGCTGGGGCCGCCTCCTGTGGTAGGGGTTGGCACGAGACCCCCGGGATCGACGATCCAGGGGGTCTTCCCATGTCGGGCGGCGCCTTCCGGGCAGCCCGCCCCCGCGGAAGGTCGACATGCGGTCCTGCGCGGCGGACAATCAGGGAAAGGCATGCCTACCTGTGACGTCGACCGACCGTGGACCACCGAGGGTGGCCCGGCGGACAGGACCGAGTCGAGGAGGATTCATGTCTACGACGACAGATCCCACGTTCTACCGCACCCCGAGTGACGCCGTAGCAGCCGCGCCCGAGCGGCTTGCCTATGTGGCTGCCTTCGATCCCGCAGGCCGGGCGAAGGACGCGATCGCAGTGGTCGATTGCGAGCCGGGTTCGCCGACATACGGTGGTGTGGTCGGCTGGACCGAGTTGCCGACGGCGGGCAACGAGTTGCACCACTTCGGGTGGAACGCCTGCTCGAGCGCGCTGTGTCATGAGGGGCACGGTCATGAGGGGCACGGTCACGAGGGGCACGGCGATCACCACGCCGGGCATCACGGGCAGCCGCTCGAGCGGCGATACCTGGTGGTGCCGGGCATCCGCTCGTCGAGAACGTACATCCTCGACACCAAACCCGACCCGCGGCACCCGGTGGTGACCCGCACGATCGAGGCCGCCGAGCTCGCCGCGAAGGCGGGATACTCGCGGCCGCACACGGTGCATTGCGGACCGGGGGGCATCTTCATGTCCGCCCTGGGCGGCGCCGACGGCGCCGAGGGTCCGGGCGGTGTCGCGCTGCTCGACCACGACACGTTCGACGTCGTCGGAGCGTGGGAGGCGGAGCACGGCGAGCAGTTCTTGGCGTACGACGTGTGGTGGCACCTGAAGTACGACACGGTGATCACCTCCGAGTGGGCCACGCCGTCGATGATCGAGAACGGACTCGACGCCGAGGACCTCCTCGGCCGCAGGTTCGGACACCACCTGGACTTCTGGAGCATGTCCGAGCGCAAGCTGACCCAGCGCGTCGACCTCGGCGACGAGCACCAGATGGTTCTCGAACTCCGCCCGGCTCACAATCCCTCCGAGGCGTTCGGGTTCGTGGGAGTCGTCATCAGCGTGGAGGATCTGTCGGCCTCCGTGTGGATGTGGCACAAGAGCGACGACCGGTGGGTGGTCGAGAAGGTGATCACCATTCCGGCGGAGCCGGCCGAGGCCGACGATCTGCCGCCCGCGCTGAAACCCTTCGGCGCGGTACCGCCGCTCGTCTCCGACATCGATCTGTCGGTCGACGACCGCTGGCTGTACGTCTCGTGCTGGGGCACAGGAGAACTCAAGCAGTACGACGTCGGCGATCCGTTCCACCCGAGGGAGACGGGATCGGTGCGCCTCGGT
>NZ_PCZU01000264.1:0-1303 GCF_002887785.1 Rhodococcus sp. ENV425 | reverse complement strand
GAGCCGCACCCGGCGGATCCGGGCCTCCGGCTCGCGGGAGCTCCGCAGATGGTGGAGGTCAGTCGCGACGGGCGCCGGGTCTACGCCACCAACTCGCTCTATGCGGCCTGGGACGAGGTCTTCTACCCAGACGGGGTGGGGGCGTGGATGGCGAAGTTCGATGCCGACGTCTCCGCCGGTGGTCTGGTCATCGACCGTGGATTCTTCCCGCACGGCGACGACTTCCGCGGACGCAGGGTGCACCAGACCCGCCTGCAGGGCGGGGATGCGTCCAGCGACTCGTACTGCTTCACCGGGTGATCGCCGTTGCACGGCGGGTCGATCGCGCGATTCGGCGGTCGTCCGCCCAAGCGCCGCATCTCGGGACGGAGCGCTGGTGCAGAGCTGCGCGACGCCGAAAAAGACGAGTCCCTGACCGGCATCTCTGCTGGTCAGGGACTCGCCCTGTGGGGGTGAGTGACGGGACTCGAACCCGCGACAGCCAGGATCACAACCTGGTGCTCTACCAACTGAACTACACTCACCATCGCATTCGCGATCGGCCTGGGCCGGTTGCGCCTGCGGTACAGATACTAGCCTGACTTTGCCGGAAACGGCGAATCCGCAGGTCAGGCCGGACCCAACTCCTTCGTGACAGCGGCGATCTCGGCCGACGGAGGGCCCGGTGGGGCGACGAACGCGGTCCGCCGGTAGTACCGCAGCTCCCGAATCGACTCCTTTATGTCGGCGAGCGCCCGATGCGACAGGCCCTTCGCCGGCTGCCCGAAGTAGATCCGCGGGTACCAGCGCCGGCACAGCTCCTTGACGGAGCTGACGTCCACCATGCGGTAGTGGAGGTAGGCGTCGAGCTCGGGCATGTCGCGGGCGATGAACCCGCGGTCCGTCGCGATCGAGTTGCCGGCCAGCGGCGCGGTGCCGGCCTCCGGGACGTGGGCCCGGATGTAGTCGAGCACCATCTTCTCCGCCTCGGCGACGCTCACCGTGGACCGGCGCACCTCGTCGGTGAGCCCGGAGCGCTCGTGCATCTGGGTGACGACGTCCGGCATCGCGGCGAGCGCGTCGTCGTCGGCGTGGATGACGATGTCCACCCCGTCGCCGAGCACGTTGAGATCACTGTCGGTGACGAGGGCGGCGATCTCGATCAGCTTGTCGCTGTCGATCCGCAATCCGGTCATTTCGCAATCGATCCACACAAGTTTGTCCTGCACGAAACACAGAGTAGTCAGGCCGGTCGTGGCGATAAGGTCACGGTGACCATTCCGCGGCCGCACGTGGACGAGGAGGACACCGCATGACGGTCGAT
>NZ_PCZU01000042.1:0-10135 GCF_002887785.1 Rhodococcus sp. ENV425 | reverse complement strand
TTGGAACGTTGCTCCGCTACAACGGTGCAACGTTGCAACGGCGTGGCGCTACGACGTTGCAGCGTTCCGACGCTTAGCGTTTAGAGCGTGGTAGCGCTGCACGCTGCAGCGCCCCAATGCACCGACTCATTGCACCCAGTGCAACCGACGAAAGGCTCCATGCAATGGCCAAAATCATCGTTTGCCACTCCCGGAAGGGAGGGGTGGGAAAGACCACGATGGCGTACGAGTTGGCTTACGAGCTGGACGCAGTCCTGGTGGACTTGGAGTACGACGGGGGCGGCGCCACCGGTAAGTGGGGGGATCGGCCTCTCGACCGGGCCCGCATTCCGATCCTCGATGCAATCCGCACCGGCAAGACCCCCAAGCCGTTGAACGGCTTCAAGAAGCCGCGTCTGGTACCTGGGCATCCCGACCTGTACGACCAGGCGCCCAGCGAAGAGGCAATGGCGGATGCGCTGGTGCAGTGGGCGGGGGAGTGGGACACGGAATGGGTCGTCGTGGACACGCATCCAGGTGCAACGACCCAGGCCCATGGTGCACTGTCCGTTGCAAATGTCGTTCTTGCGCCGACTCCGTTGCGGAAGCTGGATCTCGATGCAACTGAGCAGCTCGTCGACGAGCTCGCCGACTACCCCCTGGTCATTTCTCCGACAATGGTGCCGGCGGCACCTCCGGGAACGATGATCGACCGTCTTGCGCGGATGGTTGACGGCACGCCGGTGCAGGTTGCGCCTCCGGTTCCCCATGCCGCCCGGGTTGGCACTCGGACGAAGCGCATTGCAATCACCGCCGAGGAACCACCGGCCAAGCCGTTGCGGGCTTTCGCGGCTGCAATCACCGACACCGCGAAGTTCCTCCAGGAGTACGTCAATGACTAACGGACTCGACGCCTTGCGGCAAAAGAACAAGCGCGCCGGTGGGCGCACCATGCCGCCACCGCGGCACAAGCCCCGGTCGGTTCCGGTGGAGATCCCCACCGATTCCGAGAACCCGACCAAGTCCATTGCGCCCACCGTGCAAGAGATCCGACCGTCTACTTCGGACGCTGCGGCGGCCCACTTGGAGCAAGCGGCCGCGCAGACCGTCAACGGCCGGGAACCGGCGCCCGCGTTGCCTGCCTCCGAGTTGCCGAAGGCAGCGCCTCCAGCGCCTTCGGTAGAAGTGGACGAGCTAACAAAGTCGACGATCTATCTGGACGCCGAGACCGACCAGTTCCTGGAGGAGGCGATCTATCTCGGGCGGAAGCAAAAACCACGCATTGATTCCCGTAGTGCGATCGTTCGTTTTGCACTTCGTGAGTTGGCCTCTCGCATGTCCACCGAGCAGGTGATCGCCGCGATCCGGGCAGGTGCGCCTGAAACCGGCAATCAAGGAAGACCTCGACTCTAGCTGCATAGCGTTTCAACGTTCTAGCGCCAGAAAAAGGGGGAGTCCCGCTCGACCTGCAATCCAACGGGACTCCGTGACCGGCTACCTCAGCAAAGGAAATTCCGATCATGTATGACCTTAACGTTCGCGCTGCGCAACGTCAGCTACCGTCCGCAAGTGCACGCCGACGATTGCACTCGAAGACCACGGCCCTCGGTGCTGTTGCAGCGATGACGCTGGTGCTTGCAGCGCTGGCGTTCACCCTGTCGTTCGACGCGTTACGCCAGCTCACCCTGGAAATCGGTGTGCGCCCGGAACTGGCCTGGATGGCGCCGGTGGCGCTCGATGTGGCGCAGGCCGCCGCGGCCCTGGCTCTCGTTGCGTTGGGGGCCGACGACGAGTTCCGCGGTGCCCGTCGGTACTGCAAGGCCCTGGCCACGGGCACGGTCCTGCTCAGCGTGGCCGGCAACGGCTATCACGCCTTCCGCCTCGCCGGGCAGCGGCACGCGCAGGCCGCGGCCGGTGTCGATGTCGGGTACCAGCCGCAACCGGCTGCCATCGCTGCCTGCATTGCGATGATCGTGCCGCTGTTGTTCCTGGCGCTGTTGCATCTGTTCACCACGATCGTGCGGGCGCTGGCCGTCGAACGCGGCCGCTACAACGAGGCGGTGCATCACGCGCGCCCGACCGCCCATCAGGATCCGCACGCGAGTGCACCCGTTGCATCCGAGGTGCACGACCACACCGTGGATGCACCCGTCGGGGACGACGTGCAGGACCCCGGTGCACGCGTGCACACCGAGGCCGCCACTGCTGCCGCCCCGCCTGCCACGGTGCAGCCGCAGGACACCGAGCGCCCCGGTGAGGGTGCATCGGGGGACTGCGTCGTGCAGGCCCCGGCTCGCCTCGATGCACCGCCCGAGCAGACTCTGGCGCCGACGTCCGGTGGCTATCCGCAGACGGTCGACGGCCTGCGCGAGTTCCTGGCCGGGTGCGCGCTGCGCAGTGAGGAGAAGGAGGTGGCGGCGATCCTGCTGGGCCGCCCGCAGCTGACCTATGCGCAGGTGGCCGCCGAGCTGGAGGACACCCCGTCCCCGTCGACGGTGTGCCGGCGCTGGCAGCGTTTCAAGAACGCCGCGTACGCCGAAGGCTTCGAGATTCCGCCGGTGGTGCTGCTTCCCCTCGACGCGGTCACCCCACGCGAGGAGCAGTTGGTGTCGGTGTGACCCGACACCGCCCAGGGGCACATGCTGTGCCGGGGAGGTAGGCGCTACCGCCGAACGAACCGGGGCAGTGGCACGGCGGGGTGGGGCGGGGAAAACAGTGACGCCAGGACGGCGCTTCCCCCGCTGTCCTGACGTCGCATCCCACCCTAGCAGAGTTATTCGAACATGTGTTCCCCTGAGCTGGCGCTTCGAGTGTCCATGACGAAGTGAGCGAGGTGTTTGTCGTCAGCGCTGGGAAGAGTACGCAGTGTTATCAAAGCGCTTTCGACGATGAATCATGCGTTGCACATTGATCGGCTGCCAGTGCGGAAGCCGATCAATGTGCAACGGAGTCACCGGGCCACTCCAGAGCCCCTATATCGATCGGTACGATCAGTCGTTGTGACTTCGGACCTGCTCGCGGAGGCCGGGCTGAGCGAGTGTGCCCGATCGGAATCGGACTGCATGCCTGGATTCGGCCTGTTTCTTGGCGGACTTGCAATTGCCGGAATCGGTGTGGTGCTGTGGATCACGCTTGCGACCACAGCGACGCACGGGATCCTATCGGCAAGGTCAGGGACAGTCGGCCGCACATTATGGGTGGTGGCCGTGTGGGGCATCCCCCTTGTCGGGGCCATGGCGTGGTTTGCGTTCAGACGTCGTCCACGGTCGGCAGCGGCGTAATGGTTCGTCGATCGACAATCCACCTCGCGAAGTGGTCTCTCTGGGTGAGATCCCCGCATTGACAGGGTGGTGTCGACGATCGGTGAGACGATCGGTGAATTGTGCAGCAACGACCCACCTTGCGAGCTGAACCGCTGATCGCTCCGTCCGATCAACCGTCAATGGGCGAGCAAGATGCGTTGTGAAGCAGTATGTTCGCGAACTGCAGGGACGAAGCCTCTACGGAACGGGACGCTCGCCTCTTTCGATCCGTTGTTTCCGCAGGAGGTACTCGTCCTCCGAGATTTCCGCCAGACCGGGCACGACAGGGCCGGCCCATCCACCCTCGATGGCGCGGGGGCAGAAGCCGACGGCAAAACTGGCAGGCTCATCCTCGAGACCGACCCAATCCACCAGGATGTGTTGGATCGCCGGACTGGTGATCCGGCCTGGGTGACCGTGGAACAGCATCGGAGGTTGTGCCTGGGGGTCGAGGATGTCACGGTCGGTGTCGGCGCCCCGAAAGGCCACAGGCACACCCTGGCGCACTCGCGTCGTTGCCATGGCCTTGTCCCATCCCTGCACATCGTGGGTCATCGAGCGCTCCTTCCTGCAGCGACGAGCAAGAAGGCGTCGAAGCTTCGTCCACCGGGACAACGGTCAATGCCGACGGCCTCAGGCATCCGGATCGTCCTTGGCCGCCACCGCTTCTTCGAGCTCTCTCACGCGGCTTTTCAGGCGATCGAGTGTCGACCGTATGTGGACGATGAGTTCGACGTTGCTCTCCTGCATGGGGGGAACACCCATGAGGTCGTACAGCTCGCGCCACAACCGCCGAAAGGATGCGCGCTCACCAGCCAGTTTCGCCTCGACCATCAGCAACTGCACCTCGGCAGGGACCTGCCGTTTGACCTCGGGCCCGTGCGGTGGGGGTTCCTGACCCCGCCACGGCGACCATTTCGACCGCAGATCGATCTCCCTCGTCCTGGCGAGACGTTCCAGCAGTTCGCGGCACGCCGTGGGTGAGGCAAAGACGGTCTCGAGGCAGCGGTGGTAGTCCGGGGGCTGCATCTGCTTGTGTTCCGGCATCGGTCATCGCTCCCGCGTACTCCACCCGAAGGCGAAGAGACGAATTCTACAGGGAATTTGACCGGGCGGCACCGATCTTACGGACGGATCGGACCATGATGGAATCCCTCTTGTCGGTGCCGCCGGTTACCCTCCGCACAAGCAATCCACGGCGGACAGTGGGGTCCGACATGTTGGTTCAGCGGGTACTTCAGCCGGCCGGTGGGGACGAATCGTGGACGGTGCTCGACGACGACTTCGCCGTGATCGAGCCGATCGAGATGTTCCTGGCGCACCTGACCGTCATCGAACGATCTCCTGCCACGGTTCGCTCGTATGCGTTCGACCTGCGCGACTACTTCCAGTTCCTGCAGGTCCACCAGACCGGCTGGGCCACTGTCACCCTGGCGGATCTGGGCAGATTCGCGGGATGGCTGCGTCTGGCTCCTGATGCCCGAGCGGGCACGGTCACGGCCCTGCCGACGGTCAGGGCACACTGCAGTGCCACCACAATCAACCGCAAGCTCTCGGCGATCGGCTCGTTCTACCGATTCCACGCTCGCCACGGCGTGTCGTGCGCTGATCTGCTGACCACTATCGAACCCCACGAGAGCAGGTCGAGTTCGTGGCGACCGTTCCTGGCGCATCTCGGCAACCGCGACAGACGCAAGACCCTCAAGCTGACCCCGCAGCGCCGACTGCCCCGCGCCCTCACCGACGAGCAGGTCACCGCCATCCTCGCCTCCTGCGACCGCCTGCGGGATCGATTCCTGATCGCCCTGCTGGCCGGAACAGGTATGCGCGTCGGTGAAGCCCTCGGACTGCGCCACGAGGACATCGACCCCGCCGGCCGCCTGGTCCGGGTCCGTGCCCGCCGCAACAGCAACCATGCCCGGGTCAAGAGCGGCCCACGCGAGATCCCCGTCGCACCCGCACTGATCCGCCTCTACACCGACTATCTCGTCACCGAATACGGTGACCTCGACTGCGACTACGTGTTCGTCAACCTCTGGGCCGGCAACCACGGGGAGCCGTGGCGTTACTGGAATGTCACCGACCTGATCGCCCGGCTGCGCCGGCGCAGTGGGATCGAGTTCACTGCCCACATGTTCCGGCACACCTACGCCACCGAACTCCTGCGGCGCGACGTTCCTGCGGAGGTCGTGCAGAAGCTCCTCGGGCACGCCTCGATCACCACCACCGTCGGCACCTACGCGCACCTGGACATCAGTCACGTTCGAGACGTGCTCGAACGGTCCGGCTGGTTGACCCGGGCCGTCGGTGCCCTCACCCCGACGGAAGGCGAACGATGACGGTGAACCAGATCCGGTTGGTCCCGGCAGCAGAACGTAAACAGGCCCTCTTGTTCGCGCAGGTCGCACCGTTACTCCGGGCAGCGGGCCTCGAACTGCACCCAGCCGATCCGGTCGGTGGCGGCACCGAGTGCGTGATCGAGGGCTGCCGGCGACCACAGTGGTGTCCGACCCCGGGGCTGTGCTCGACCCACTGGGAACGATGGAGATCACACGGCAGACCACCGCTGGAAGGCTGGGACGCCGGCCGGGCCGTCACCGGTGCGCAGCAACTGCGATTGTCCGCACTGCCGATCCCCCTGCGCTGGGAGATCGCCTACGGAATTCAGCGGGCCCGGGAGGTCGACGATCCGCCGCGGTTACGCTTCGGCTCGCTACGCAAAACGATCGCGATGCTGGCCGACCTCCCGATCTCCTCGCTGCTCGAACCCGACGAATCGGACTGGCCACAGTCACCGCAGCGCCGACACCGTCGCGCTGCGCCTCACCCGGGACCGTCGAGGCTCCAACTGGGGTTTCTCACCTTCATCATCGACGAACTCGACCGCCTCGCCGGTCGCGGCGGTGCCGACGACGAGTACGCCCGCGACACCTGGCGGCTGCGCCGGATCGGCGTCACCGGACCGGCGAAGGGATGGCTCTTCGACTTCACCGGCATCGACCAGCGTTGGCTTCGCGAGGCTGTCAAACGATTCCTCCGCTGGCGCAACGACACCGGACACAGTCCCAGTGGCATGCACCGCGACCTCAGGCCCTTGACCCGCCTCGCCCGGGCCTTCACCGACACCGCCGGCGCCGACGCCACACCCGAGCAGTTCACCCGCCCGGTGCTCGACCGGTTCTTGACCGTGCTCGCCGAGGACGGCCTCACCCCGAGCGGCCGCAACATGGCCTTGAGCTCGGTCTCGCGTTTTCTGGCCATCGCCCGACAACACGACTGGCTCGACGGTGTTCCCGCCCGCACCGCCCTCTACCGCGAAGACTTCCCCGCCCGCACCCCGCTACCGCCCCGGGCGCTGTCGGAGTTCGTGATGACCCAACTCGAAGACCGGGCCAACCTCGACAAGCTCACCGATCCCCGCTGGCGCCTGCTCTTCCCGCTACTGATGCAGACCGGACTGCGCGTCAACGATGCCCTGCATCTGCCGCAGGACTGTCTCGTCCGCGATCACCAGGCGGCTCCGTATCTGCGCTACTACAACCACAAGATGAATCGCGAAGCACTGGTACCGGTCTCGGATGAGCTGGCCGCCGCCATCGACGTTCAGGTCGCACACGTCCGCGACCACTACTCGACACGCGCGGTCCTGTTCCCCGGCACAAGAAACAACCCCGACGGCACACATGTCATCAGCGGACCGGTCGTCTCCACGACGCTGCAACAGTGGGTCGCCGACTGCGGCATCCGCGACGAACGCGGCGCACCCGTCCACGTGACCGCGCACCAGTTCCGGCACACCCTCGGCACCCGGTTGATCAACAACGACGTTCCCCAGGAAGTGGTCCGCAAGATCCTCGACCATTATGCGGGTGATCCTGTCAAGGTTTCGTGTCAGGAGGCAGACTGGTCGAGTCGGGTGAGCAGTCCGTCGAAGATCTTCTGCCGGCCGAGTTGGCCCTTGTCGGCGGCGTCGTCGCGCTGCGCCTGCAGGGTGGGACGGAACTCGATGGTGGTCTGGAAGAACGTGCAGGATTCGCAGATGGATTCGAAGTGACAGTCGAGACCCACCGGTCGGGCGCAGTAGCCGTTGCCGAGCATCCGCCGGTGCATTTCGGAACGTAGCTTGCGCATCTCGGCGCCCTCGTCGTCGGCGGGCAGTTCGCGGGGTGCGTCGTAGAGCGCCTCGACCTTCTCGGAGACGGCGAAGTACTCGTCGGCGACGGTGCGGTCGGCAATTTTGGCGTACACCATGGTCATTCGCATCGAGCGATGCCCGAGTAGGGCGGCGATTGCCTCGAGTGACATGCCCCGGTTGATGGCCTGAGTCGCGAGGGTATGTCGTAGTTGGTGGGGAGTGACGTGCCCGATGCCCGCCGTCGCGGCTACCGTCGCGAGCGCCCGGTCCACCCGATTCTTGGTGATCCGGCGTCCACGTTCGAGGAAGAGATAGTCGCTGCGCAGACCGGCCGGGCGCTTGTCGAGCCAGTCGTCGAGCATCTCTTTCAGCTGTGGGTGCAACGGAATGTATCGGTCGGTGCGCAGTTTCCCGACCGGCACGTGCAGCCAGTAGGCGGAGCCGATCTGCACGACGGCGTCGACGGTGAGGTCGAGGAACTCGCCCTTGCGCAGCCCGGTCCGGGCCAGGAACTCGATGGCGAGCCGGGTGAACGGATCGGGGTCGGCGCGGGCGGCCTGCAGCAGCTTGGCCGCCCTGCCGTCGTCGAGGAAACGGGGCAGCGGCTCGTCGCGGCGGGGCAGGTCTCCGGCGAACACGAGTACTCCGGTGGGGGTGTCCTCGCCGTCCCACTCAGTGAGGCGTTCGAAACAGGTACGCAGGGTGCCAACGTGTTCGGCGAGAGTGGTCTTGGACAGCCGGTCACCGCGGGCCGACGGCCGGTCGGTCAGGTGCAGTTTGTAGGCCTCGATATGGCGGCGGCGCAGGTCGGCGACGCAGCCGACCTCGGGCGCCTCGCGGGTCAACCACCCCGCGAACCCCCGCAGCACCCCCTCGACACCGACGATGGTGGCCGGGCGCAACGACGGTCGCATCTGCTCGACATAGCCCAGCAACGTCGCGGCCAGTCGAGGCGGTGCCGCAGCCCAGGTGGCGGCGCGGCTCGCGGCCTGGTTCGGGTGCGTCTTGCGCGGCGGCACGTCGAGCACACCGGCGTGGAACAGGGTGGCCTCGGCACCGAACAGGGCGGTGGTCAGCGCCCGGACGCCGTGCGCGTCGGGCCGGTGCCGACGGATCGCGGCGATCATCTGCTCCCGTCCGGCGTCCACGTCGGCCTTGCTCAGCCGATCCTGCGCCACCCCTGCCAGCGTCGCCACCTTCGTCACCGCCGACCACTGCAGCACCGTGGCGCGGCGGTCGAAGCCGAGCTCGGCGGCGGTCTCGGTGAACCGTCGATGAAACGAGGCATGGTGGCGCGCAGCAACTTCGCCGAGGTAGGGCCGGCCCAGCACCAGATAGTCCGCGGTCGGGGTCAGCCGACCGGTGACCATCAGCCAGCCGACCACGCGGCGGTCCTTGAGCGAGGTGGCGCACTGCTCGGCGAGCGTGAGCGCGGACCAACCGTCGGCGCCCACTCGGGACAGGAACGACCGAGCCGGTGAGGTGACCGGATGCTCGGCGAACATCCCGGCGGCGAGAAGGTCGGCGCGGTAGGCGGCAACCAGTTCCTCGACCTCGCCTCGGTGCGGTGAGCGGGTCATTCGGTCACCCCCACGTCCGTCGGGTTCATCTGGGCGTCAATCGAAGCCGCTGCACGCAGGTACTCACCGGCCAGCCAGTCGTTGGCCAGATGCAGATAGATGCGGGTGGACTCGATCGAGGCATGCCCGGCCTGAGCCTGGATCGCCTCCAGCGCCATCCCGGCCTCCCGCAGCCGGGTGAAGCAGGTGTGCCGCAGCTGGTGGCACGTCAGCCGGGCCAGACCGGCGCGGTTCCGGGTGCCGGCGAGGATCTCATCGAGTCCTGCCGCGGAGAGCGGGCCGCCGCGGCGCGGTCCCTTGAGCACGACGAACACCCGGTCGGTTGTCGAGATGCGCGGCCGTTCATCGTCCAGATAGTCACCCAGGGCGACGAAAAAGCGCGACGAGACGGGAACGATTCGCTGCCGCCCGCCCTTGCCGTCGGCGATGAACAGTCGGCGTTCGCCGGCGTTGACGTCGCCGAGTCGCAGCCCGAGCACCTCGCAGCGACGTAGACCACCGAGCAGCATCGCCTGCACCATCGCGGTGTCGCGGCGGGTCCGCAACGCCGTCAAGACCGCGTCCACCTCGTGCGGGCCGAGCACCCGTGGCAACCTCCGCGGGGTCCGCACCAGCGGCACCCCACCACGCCCGCGGCGTCCCGGCTGTCGGCTGGACAGGCCACGCGGGACGGGGTTGCGCACCACCCCGGCATCGCCACGAGCGGTCAGGTAGGCGAAAAGACCTGAGACAGTAGATAACCGGCGGGCGATCGTGCGTGCTGCGAGTCCGCTCTCACCGTCCTCGAGCCGGACTACCCGCTCCCCGAGTCGCGGCGCCCGCTGTTGCTCGAGGAACGCAAACACGTCCGCGGTGGTGACCTGCGCCGGTTCCTTGGTCACGACGGTGAAGAACACCTTCAGGTCGTAGGCGGTGGCCAGCCACGTGTTCAACCTGGCCCGGGCGCCGACGAAAGCGAGGTAGTCGTCGAGCTGCGGATGCCCGAGGGTGAGCGCTCGAATCTCCACACCGTGCATCGAACGGACCAGGCAGGGCACGAACGTCATGCGGGCTCCTCCGGTGGGATGGCAATCAGGCCTACACGCGATCCTCGTCGAGTCCTCGAGATCGCACAGTGATTCCCCGCATATCAAACACCC
>NZ_PCZU01000263.1:18171-22192 GCF_002887785.1 Rhodococcus sp. ENV425 | reverse complement strand
CGCCGCATCCGTGCCGGCCGGCACCGAGGTGACGGTCCCCGGGGCCACCCCTTTCCTCACCTCACCGGCGGAGTTCTACCGCATCGACACCGCGCTCCGGGTGCCGCGGTTGCGCACCGCCGACTGGCGCCTGCGCATCCACGGGATGGTGGAACGGGAGGTGACGCTGACCTGGGACGATCTGGCCGCGTTCGAACCCGTCGAACGGATCCTCACGCTCACCTGCGTGTCCAACGAGGTGGGCGGCGACCTGGCCGGCAACGCCCGCTGGATCGGATACCGGATGAGCGACCTGCTCGCGCGGGCCGGGGTCCGCCCCGACGCCGACATGCTCCTGTCCACCAGCGTCGACGGCTTCACCTGCGGCACCCCCGTCGATGCCGTCCTCGACGGCCGCGACGCCCTGCTCGCCGTCGCGATGAACGGCGAGCCGCTGCCGTTCGAACACGGATACCCGGCCCGGCAGGTGGTGCCGGGCCTGTACGGGTACGTCTCCGCCACCAAGTGGGTCGTCGACTGGGAACTGACCCGCTTCGACCGGGCCGAGGCCTACTGGACGCGGCGCGGCTGGGCGGAGAAGGCCCCCGTCCGGACGGCCTCGCGCATCGACGTCCCCGCCGCGTTCGGCCGGCTCGAACCCGGGCCCGTGATCGTCGCCGGTACCGCGTGGGCGCAGCATCGCGGCATCGACCGCGTCGAGGTCCGGGTCGACGGCGGCCCCTGGAACGACGCCGTGCTCGCCGAGGAGTACTCCCTCGACACGTGGCGGCAGTGGACGTGGCGGTGGGACGCGACGCCCGGTACGCACGTGCTCGAGGTGCGGGCGACGGACGGCGAGGGCCGGGTGCAGGACGAGCAGCGTCGCCCGCCCGTCCCCGACGGCGCCACCGGCTGGCACAGCCGCACCGTCACGGTCGGGTGACGGGCGCGCCCCGGAACGGGACGTCAGCTGAAGACGACGGTCTTGCTGCCGTGCACCAGCACCCGGTCCTCGAGGTGCCAGCGCAGACCGCGGGCCAGCACCAGCTTCTCGACGTCGCGGCCGAGGCGCACCATGTCGCCGACCGTGTCGGCGTGACCGACGCGCACCACGTCCTGCTCGATGATCGGGCCGGCGTCCAGCTCGGGGGTCACGTAGTGGCACTTCGCGCCGATCAGCTTCACGCCGCGCGCGAAGGCCTGATGGTAGGGGCGTGCGCCGATGAACGACGGCAGGAAGCTGTGGTGGATGTTGATCGCCCGGCCCGCCCAGTGCTCGCACAGCTCGGGCGGCAGGATCTGCATGAACCGCGCCAGCACGACGGCGTGCGGATCGTGCACGTCGACGAGCTTGCGCACCTGCTCGAACGCGGGCCCGCGCTGTTCCGGGTCCTTGGGGAAGGACACGTAGTGGAAGTCGATGCCGTGCCGGCGGGTCACCCGCTCGAGGTCGGGGTGGTTCCCCACGACCGCGCAGATCTCCGCGTTCAGCTCGCCGGCGGCCACCCGGCCGAGGATGTCGTGCAGGCAGTGGCCCTCCTTGCTGACGAGGAGCACCACCCGCTTGGTCTCGCCGGTGTCCTGCAGCGTCCACTCGGTCTCCGGGCCCAGCTCCGCCGCGACGGTCGCGAACCGCTCACGCAGTTCGTCGAGGCCGAGCGGGATGGAGGAGGCACGCACCGCCTGACGAGTGAAGAACCAGCCGCTGTCGGGGTCCGCGTGGTAGCCGGCTTCGACGATCGAGCCGCCCACGTCCGCGAGGAAGGTCGAGATGCGGGCGACGATGCCGGTGGCGTCGGGGCAGCCCAGTGACAGTACATACCGACGGTCGTCGGACGAGGCAGCGGAGGTCATGCCGTCCAGTGTCTCAGGTGTGCATCCGGGTCGTTCCGGCCGGTCACACCGTCGCCGGGGGCCGCCGGACGGTGGCGGTCCCGACGAGGGTCGTCGCGTCGATCGTGTGGATGCCGCGCTCGGTGACGGCCGCCAGGAACTCGGCGCGCACCGCGGCGACCGCGTCGGCGTCGAGCCCGGCCAGGGCTGCCCGCAGGCCCGTCGCGGTCACCAACGTCCAGCACAGTTCCTCGGTGGCGGGCAGCAGATTCGACAGGGTGCGTACCTCCACCGAGTGGGTGCCGGCGGCCGCGAGCCACGCCTCGAGGGTGCGTGGCAGATCGATCGCGTGCAGCGGTGTCCGGTCGCGCAGCGACGGCCGGCCCGCCACCGCCGGGTTGCGGCGGCCGACGACGTCGAACAGCGTCGCGCTGATCTCCTCCATCGCCCCGGCCCGCCACACGGTGACGCCGATCCGGCCGCCGTGCCGGACCAGGCCGACCAGGCGGTCGAACGTGGCGTCCATGTGGGGCAGCAGGAACACGCCGTAGGAGATGGCGAGCGCGTCGTACCCGGCCTCCGGGACCGCGGACGGCGGTTCCCACGTGGTGGCGTCGGCGCACACGAAGTCGATGTTCTGCAGCGCCCGCTCGGCGGCGACGAGCCGGCCGAGCTCGAGCAGTTCGTCGGCGATGTCGATCGCGTGGACCCGGCCGGTCGGTCCCACCGCCGCGGCGGCGGGCAGCGCCGAGGCGCCGGCGCCGCAGCACACGTCCAGCACCGTCGCGTCGGGACCGGGCCCGAGCTGGAAGACCAGCGCCTGCCCCGCCGGGCCCCACACCGTCGGGGTGAGCCGGTCGAAGTCGCCGCTCGCGTCGTCGAAGGTGCTCGCGAGCCGTGCCGTCTCGTCCACTGCGTCGGTCATGCCTCGTCCTCGGGTTCTCGAATCCGAGGACGGAACCTCGGATGCCCAGCGGGAGTGCAGCCGATACCTTATTGCAGTTCCGAACGTTTCAGTTCCGAATGCTGAATGGCGAGCACCCGGGACGTCGAGCGGGTACATCCCGCGTCGAGCGGGTGGATTTCGCGGCGAACCGCGAGGGGAGGGCTCAGGAACCGCCCGCTCGCCACCACAACAGCCCGCTCGCGCCCGTGCGACGAGCGCGGCGCGGCGGCCTTCACGTGCTCCCCGGAGGGGACGGGCACCCTGCGGATTGCTCACACCCCGATTCGATGAGGGTGGGTGTAGATGTTCATGGTGTCCTCGCGCAGGAAACCGACCAGGGTCAGCCCGGATTCGTCAGCCAGGTCGATGGCGAGTGAGGACGGTGCGGAGACGGCGGCGAGGACGGGGATGCCGGCCATGACCGTCTTCTGGGCGAGTTCGAAGGAGGCGCGGCCGCTGACGAGCAGGACCGTTCCCCGGGCGGGGATGCGGTGGTTTTCGGTGGCCCAGCCGACGATCTTGTCCACGGCGTTGTGCCGGCCGACGTCCTCGCGCAGGGCGAGCAGGTCACCGGTGGCGGTGAACAGGCCGGCGGCGTGCAGGCCGCCGGTGCGGTCGAACACCTTCTGCGCCTCGCGCAGGGTGTGCGGCATGCCCGACAGGGCGGTGGGGTCGACGACGACGGGGTCGTCGGCCGGGGCGTGGCGGGTGCGTTGGCGGATCGCGTCGAGGGAGGCCTTGCCGCACACCCCACAGGAGGAGGTGGTGTAGAAGTTGCGCTCGATGCCGGTCTCGGGCAGTGCGACGCCGGGGGCGAGGTCGATGTCGAGGACGTTGTAGGTGTTGCGGCCGTTCTCGTCGGTGCTGTGGCAGTAGCGGATCGCGGCGATGTCGCCGCGGTCGCCGACGATGCCTTCGGTGAGCAGGAAGCCTTGGGCGAGTTCGATGTCGGAGCCGGGGGTGCGCATGGTCACCGCCAGCGCGGTGCCGTTGACCCGGAGTTCGAGGGGCTCTTCGACGACCACGGTATCCGGGCGTGTCGACTGTCGGTTCGCGTGGATGCGGGTGATGCGGGTGCGGGTGGTTACTCGTCCCATGCGACGCTCCGGTGCACCAGTTCGCCTCGCCCGGGTGATCCGGGGGAAGGCCGGCCGGGCGCCGTGCCCGGTGCCGCGGCGCCCTCGCGCCGAGGGGTGTGGGCTTCGAGGCGGATGGTGACGGCCTTGGACACGGGGGTGTTGGACTTGCGGGCGACGTGGTCGA
>NZ_PCZU01000263.1:14457-18118 GCF_002887785.1 Rhodococcus sp. ENV425 | reverse complement strand
GGGGTGGGGTAGGGGACGAGCCGGAAGTCGTCGGCGCGGCGCGCTTCGACGGTGCCGTCGGGGCGGGGCCATTCGGAGATCAGGTCCACCCGGTCGCCCGCTGCGAAGCCGAACGACTCGAGGTCGCGGTCGTTGACGAACAGCACCCGCCGGCCGCCCTTGACGCCGCGGTAGCGGTCGTCGAGGCCGTAGATGGTGGTGTTGTACTGATCGTGGGAGCGCAGGGTCTGCAGGATCAGCCGGCCCTCGGGCACCGGTACCCAGTCGAGGTCGTTGACGACGAAGTTCGCCTTTCCGGTGGCGGTGTGGAAGCGGCGCTCGTCGCGGGGTGGGTGCGGCAGGACGAACCCGTCCGGTCGGCGGACCCGGGTGTTGAAGTCGTCGAACCCGGGCACGACGCGGGCGATGGCGTCGCGGATGGCGTCGTAGTCGTCGGCGAACGCGCGCCACGGCACCGGGTGATCCGGCCCGAACAACGCCTGCGCGAGCTCGCAGACGATGGCGACCTCGCTGCGCAACTGTTCGCCGGCCGGCGTCAGGCCACCGCGGGACAGATGCACCACCGACATCGAATCCTCCACCGACACCAGTTGTTTGCGGCCGTTGCGGACGTCCTTGTCGGTGCGGCCGAGCGAGGGCAGGATGATCCCGGTGCGCCCGTGCACGAGGTGGCTGCGGTTGAGTTTGGTCGAGATCTGCACCGTCAGCGCGCAGTTGCGCAGCGCGGCGGCGGTCACATCGGTGTCCGGGGTCGCGGAGAGGAAGTTGCCACCCATCGCCATGAACACGTGCGCGGCGCCGTCGCGCATGGCGCGGATCGAATCGACCGCGTCGAGGCCGTGCCTGCGGGGACTGCGGATGCCGAACTCGTCGTCCAGAGCCTGCAGGAAGGACTCGGGCATCTTCTCCCAGATCCCCATCGTCCGGTCGCCTTGGACGTTGGAGTGCCCGCGCACCGGGCACACCCCCGCTCCGGGTTTGCCGATCATCCCCCGCATGAGCAACAAGGCCACGGCGTCCTCGATGGTGGCCACACCGTGGGTCTGCTGGGTCAGGCCCATCGCCCAGCACACGATGGTGGCGTTCGAGGCGATCAGGGCGCGGGCGGTCTGTTCGATCTGCTCGCGCGTCAGGCCGGTCGCCTCGAGCACCGTGGCGAGGTCGACGGCCCGGATGTGCTCGGCCCACTGCTCGAACCCGGCACACCGGCTGTCGAGGAACTCGCGGTCGAGCACGGTGCCCGGCCGACGGTCCTCCTCCTCGAGCAGCAGCTTGGCCAGGCCTTGGAACAGGGCCTGATCCCCGCCGATGCGGATCTGCAGGAACTCGTCCGCGATCTGTGCGCCGTCACCGAGCACGCCGTTCACCTTCTGCGGGTCCTTGAACCGCAGCAACCCGGCCTCGGGCAGGGGGTTGATCGCGATCACCGTGGCGCCGTTGGCCTTGGCCTTCTCGAGCACGGAGAGCATGCGGGGATGGTTGGTGCCGGGATTCTGGCCGGCGATGAGGATCAGGTCGGCGTCTTCGAGGTCGGTGACCGACACCGAGCCCTTGCCGATGCCGATGGTCTCGGTCAGGGCGGTGCCGGAGGATTCGTGGCACATGTTCGAACAGTCCGGCATGTTGTTGGTGCCGAAGGACCGGATCATCAGCTGGTAGACGAATGCCGCCTCGTTGGAGGTGCGGCCGGAGGTGTAGAAGATCGCCTCGTCCGGGCTCGGCAGGGCGCGCAGGTGCTCGGCGATCACCGCATAGGCTTCGTCCCAGCCGATCGGCTCGTAGTGCGCCCCGCCCGGTCGGATGATCATCGGATGCGTCAGCCGGCCCTGCTGCCCGAGCCAGAAGTCCGTCTGCGCGAGCAACTGCGGAATCGAATGGGCGGCGAAGAACGCCGGGCCGACTTTCCGGGTGGTGGCTTCCTCGGCGACGGCCTTGGCGCCGTTCTCGCAGAACTCCGCGGCCTTGCGATGCCCCGGGGTCTCCGGCCAGGCGCACCCCGGGCAGTCGAAGCCGTGCCGCTGGTTCAGCCGGGCCAGGGTGCGGGCGGTGCGAAGCGGGCCCATCTGCTCGAGACCACGACGCAGCGACACCAGCACCGCGGGCACCCCGGCCGCGTAGGACTTGGGGTCGGTGATCTGGATGTCGTTCTCGTCGAAGACGTGCCGGTCCGTGGTGTTCGTCATGCGCTGTGTCGCACCCATCGATCGGTCGACGAGAACGCCTCGCCGAGAAGGAAACTGTCGCCGTGGCCGGGGTGCACTCGGGTGTCGGCCGGTAACGCCGACAGTGGCCCGGGCGCCGTGCTCGGCGTCGGGGTGTGTCCGGGCGCTTCACACCCGTGCCGGAGGACGTCGCCGGTGAACACCACGCCCAGGTGCGGAAGATGCAACGACACCGACCCGGGCGTGGCGACCGGAGTGTGCAGCACCCGGATCTCGTCACCGGCGACGGCGATGCGCTGCCCGTCGTCGAGTCGCCAATAGCGACGCTGCCCGTGCACCGCCTGCCACAACGCGTGGTCGGCCGGATGCAGCAGGATCGGAGCACACAGTCCCACGCCCACGTCGACCGCGGCCGAGACGTGGGCCCGGCCACCCTGGGTGCAGATCACCGCGGTGACACATCGGTCACCGACCGCGTCGGCGATGTCGGTGGCTCGACCACCCGCATCGACGACCACCACGTCCCGGTCGTCGCCGACCAGCCAGACGTTCGTTTCTCCGGGATCGGCGAAGAACGGCCCCGGGGGCCGTGCTCGTCGAACGCAGACGCGGTCGATCCGAAAACCCTCACTCACGTCAGGCTCGTACCGTCGGTCGGCTCACTGCACGTGTCCCCGACCCGAATACCCCTGGGCGTGAGCCTGCACCACAGGAACGCGCACCGCGGTAGGCCTTCCGATCGCACACGTGGTCCCTCGCATCTTCATCGAACACAGCTGGTCCTGCCCGACCGTCAACGGTCGTTGCCGGATCCACCGTAAAGTCCGCCGACTTGCCGACGAACTGGCCGAACGATCAGATCGGCCTCTCCCGATGGGCAGTGCGCCCAGGCCCTCGCGTTCCCCACCGCCAGTGAATTTCTGCGGGTGGCGCCTAGAATCGGAAGCAATCCGAGGTGGCGTCATGATCAAGTCCGCAGAGCACCGGCCGGCAGAACCGGCTCCCGGGAGTGCCGTGGTGCACCTACTGCCGTGCCGGACTCGGTCCGAAGACCGGGTGCACGGTGTCCGGTGACGCCGCCGAACGTCCCGCTGATCCGCCTCCGAGGGAGCTTGCGGACGAGTTGAGCGCGGCCGGTTTCGTCGAGCCGCGGGTGGCAGGGCAGGGAGGTTTCGGCATCGTCTACCGCTGTCGTCAGCCCGCCCTCGACCGGGTGGTCGCGGTCAAGGTGATGAGCCCCAGTCCGGACGAGACCGACCGGGTGCGGTTTCTGCGCGAGCAGCAGGCGATGGGCCGGCTGTCGGGGCATCCGAACATCGTGCACGTGCTCGAGGCCGGCGTCACCCGTACCGGGCGTCCCTACATCGTGATGCCGTTCCACCGCCGGGACTCCCTCGAGGCCTGGATCAACCGGCGCGGGGCCCGCACGGTTGCCGAAGTTCTCGACATCGGCATCAAGATGGCCGGGGCGCTCGAGACGGCACACCGGGCGGGTGTCC
>NZ_PCZU01000263.1:14066-14447 GCF_002887785.1 Rhodococcus sp. ENV425 | reverse complement strand
CACCGCGACGTCAAACCGGCGAACATCCTGATCTCCGAGTACGGCGAACCGCAACTGACCGATTTCGGGATCGCCCGGCTGTCGGATCGGCAGGACACCACGCGAGGCTTGGTGGTGGGCTCTCCCGCCTACACCGCGCCGGAGCTGCTGCACGGGCAGTCTCCGTCGGTCGCCTCGGACGTCTACGGACTCGGCGCCACCTTGTTCACCGCGCTGGCCGGCCGGCCGGCCTACGCGCGGCGCCGCGGGGAGGAACTGGTGGCGCAGCTGCTGCGGATCAGCACCGAACCGATCCCGGATCTGCGCGAGCGGGATGTTCCGGAGGGTGTGTGTGCGGTGATCGAGCAGGCGATGGCCCGTGAGCCCGCCCACCGCTTCGGC
>NZ_PCZU01000263.1:0-14045 GCF_002887785.1 Rhodococcus sp. ENV425 | reverse complement strand
GGGGCGGACCTCGGTTACACCGTTGCCGACCTGCCGTTGCCGTTGGTCTGGGACGAGGAGAGTCCACCGCAGCCGGAAAGTCGCGAATCCCCCGCGACCGCGGCGTATCTGCGCCTCGACCCTTCGGCCGGTGCGTCCGTGCCTGCTCGCCCGCCCGCCGTGGCGACCAAGTACCGCCCCCCGGTCGCGGCTCACGCGATGGTGCAGCGCACCCGGCTGCTCGACCGGCTCAGTACCGCGACCCGGGCACGGCTGATCTTGATCCACGGCCCGGCCGGATACGGCAAGACCACCGTGGCCACCCAGTACGTGCGGATGCTCGAGCACGACGGCGGCAAGACCGCTTGGTTGTCGATCGACGAAGACGACAACACCCCCGCATGGTTTCTCGCGCATCTCGTCGATGCGGTCACGGTGACCCTGCCCCGGCTGGGCAGAGAGCTGACCCGTGTCCTGGAGGCACACGGGGAGGGTGCCGAGCGGTTCGTGCTGACCACCCTCATCAACCGGACACACGCGGGCGGGCAGCACATCGCGGTGGTCCTCGACGACTGGCACCGGGTGACCAACCCCGCCAGCCGGGCCATCGCCCGGTTCCTGCTCGAGCAAGGGTGCCACCACCTGCAGCTGGTCGTCACCAGCCGGGCCCGGCAGGGTCTGCCGCTGAGCGGCCTGCGCGTACACAACGAGCTGATCGAGATCGACGCCGCCGCACTGCGTTTCGACGTCGACGAGTCCCGCCAGCTGCTCACCGGTACCACCGGATTGACCATGGAGGACAAGGACGTTGCCGAGCTCGAGGAAACAACCGACGGGTGGGCGGCGGCCCTGCAGCTGGCCTCGCTGGCAATACGCGAACACCGTGACCCCCGGACGGTCATCCGCCAGCTGTCGGGCCGGCATCGCGCTCTCGGCGAGTACCTCGCCGAGAACGTCCTCGACAGCCTCGAACCGGACCTGCTCGACTTCCTGCTGGCCACCGCGGTCAGCGAACGCACGTGCGCAGCCCTGGCCACCGCCCTGACCGGCCGCCGGGACGCCCAGGCCGTGCTCGAAGACATCGAAGAACGGGACCTGTTCCTCACCCGGCTCGACGAGGAGGGACAGTGGTTCCGCTACCACCACCTGTTCACCGACTATCTACGCCGCCGGCTCGAACGAGGCGACCCGGAACGCCTGCACGAGCTGCACCGGACCGCGGCCCGATGGTTCGCCGATCAACACCTGTTGAGCGCGGCGGTCGATCATTTCCACGCCGCCGGCGACGACGACGCGGCGATCGACGTGGTCGAGCGGGAAGCAATCCCACTGCTCGAACAATCCCGGATGAACACTCTGCTCGGGTTGGAGACCAAGCTACCGACGACCGCCGGCGCGATGCGGCCACGCCTGCAGCTGGCGGTGGCCTGGGCACACGCACTGCTGCACCACCGCGCTGCGGCCAACGACGCCCTCAGCCGCCTCGAGGCAGTGCTGCCGACCGTGCCCGGCGACGAAGAGGCTGACGCCCGAGCCGAGGCCGATCTCATCCGGGCCACCATCACCGTCTTCGACGACCGTCTCGACCACCTCGACGAGGCACTCGAGGCGTGTATCGCCCGCGCCGACAGACTCCGCCCGTGGATTCTGTGCGGTGTCGCGGATGTGGCCTCGTTCCGCGAGATCCAGCGGTTCGACTTCGACGAGGCCCGGCGCTGGCAGCAATGGGCACGCCCGCATCACCGCCGCGCCTCCGGGCCGTTCAGTGTCATCTACGGCTATTGCCTCGATGCAGTGGCCGCACGGGAACAACTCGATCTCGACGGCGCCGAGACGAGCCTGCGCCACGCCATGCACCTGGCCACCGCTTCCGACGAAGACAATTCCTACAGCTCCCGGCTCACCGGTGCCCTCCTCGGGGAATTGCTGTACGAACAGGGAAACCTCGCCGAGGCCGAAGGCCTGCTCGACGAGAGCTACAGCCTCGGCGCCGAAGGCGGAACCGTCGAGTTCATGCTCGCCACGTACGTCATCGGCGCTCGCCTGAAGCATCGCCTGGGGCAGCACGAACAGGCCGCCGAGCGACTGGCCGAAGGGGAACGGCTGGCACTGTCACTGCAACTGCCCCGCCTGGCGGTGTACATCACCAACGAGCGTATCCGGACGGGCATCGGGATATCGCAGGTCTCCCCGGACACCTTTCCTCCCGGGCTTCCGAGCGACGTTCCTGACGGGATCGCCCAGGTCACGGCCGAGACCACGGAAGAGGCGGCAATCCGGCTGCTGCTCGCCGCCGGCTCCGACAGTGACCGGACACACGCGTGCCGGCGCGCCCGAATCCTCACCGAGTCGATCAGCGCCACCGACCGGCCCAGAGCATCCCTCTATGCCCGCTTGTTGCTGACCGAGTGCCTTGTCACGGTCGGCTCACTCCCGGAAGCGGAACGAGTGTTACTGCCCGTCCTCGAGCAGTGTGCACGGTCGGGTTTGGTTCAGCCGGTGCTCGATACCGGACCCGTTGTGCGAGAACTCGTTCGGCGGGTCGGTTCGGAACGACACGGCCGCAGCATCAGCCCCGCCCTCGCCCACTTCCTCGATCGGCTGCACACAGCACCACAGCCGTCCGCGGCGCCGGAGAACACGTGAGTCCTCCCACCCCGGGCAGCGCCGAATCGAGCGCATCGCGACACCGCGATTCCCGCCCCGACGGCCCGCTGGGGCTAGCCGATCTCGTAGAACGGAGGCGCGTAGCGGAAGACCCCGCGCAGCTGCGGCCGATGAGCGGTGAGCGCGCGGGCCTGCAGGTGTGACGCCCATTCGGGCACATCGGGTTCGACACCGAGCTCGGCGGCCGGGACGAACCCGAAACGGGGGTAGTAGTCCAGGTGCCCGAGCAGCACCACGAGCGGTTCGTCGAGGGCGTCCGCCGCGCCGAGCACCGCGTGCATCAGAGCGCCCCCGACGCCGGCGCGCTGCAACTCCGGCAGCACCCCGATCGGCCCGAGGGCCAGCGCCGGCTCGCCGTCGACCGTGCCGCGGGTGACGCACACGTGCCCGACGACCGTGCCCTCGGCGTCCGTTGCGACCAGTGACAGCCGGGGCAGCCACGCCGGGCCGGCGCGCAGCGCCTCGACCAGGCCGGGCTCGACCGGCTCCGCGCCGGTTGGGGTGAGCGGCGTGAATGCGGCGCGGTGCACGTCGCCGATCGCGGGGACGTCGGCGGGAAGTTCTCGTCGGATGAACACGAGAGCAGTGTGGACACCGGCGTCGGGCCGGGCAACGGAATATCGCTGTGGAAAGCTGACGGGTATGCCGGAGACCACCCTCCCCCGTGCCCGGGTCGCCGCGATGGTCGACCACACCCTGCTCAAGCCCGAGGCGTCGGGGGCCGACGTGCGCGCGCTCGTCGACGAGGCCCGCGAGCTCGGCGTCTGGTCGGTGTGCGTGTCGCCGTCGATGCTGCCGCTGCGGGCGGACGGACTCGTCGTCGCCACCGTGGCGGGCTTCCCGTCGGGCAAGCACCATTCGCTGATCAAGGGCGCCGAGGCCCGGCTCGCCGTGGATCAGGGCGCCGCCGAGATCGACATGGTGATCGACATCGGAGCGGCCGTCGCCGGGGACTTCAACGCCGTGCTCGCCGACATCCTCACCGTCCGGGAGGCGATCGGGTTCGAGCCCGTGCTCAAGGTGATCATCGAGTCGGCGGCGCTGTCGGACGAGGCGATCGTCGAGGCGTGCCGGTCCGCCGAGCGGGCCGGCGCGAACTTCGTCAAGACGTCCACCGGGTTCCATCCCGCCGGGGGTGCGTCGGTGCACGCGGTGCGGCTGATGGCCGAGACGGTGGGCGGCCGGCTCGGCGTCAAGGCCAGCGGCGGCATCCGCACGGCCGAGGCGGCGCTGGCCATGATCGAGGCCGGCGCCACCCGGCTCGGCCTGTCCGGCACCCGCGCGGTGCTCGACGACCTGCCGGAGTGAGCACCGGGCCGCGGCCTCAGCGAGTATCGGGCCGCGGCCTCAGCAGTCGAGCTGGTTCTGCGACTGCTGTCCGGCCGGGGCCTCCGGCATCGTGTAGGCGCCGCCCTCGAGCGTCACCGCGATGCCGGAGTCGGTGACCGACACCGCCGTCGCCTGCATGTCCAGCGGGTACTGCTGCAGGCTCTCGGTGAGGATCTGGACGATGCCGTCGACCAGTGCCGTGGGCAACCCGATGCCGAACAGCGACGCGTCCACCGTCTCGACGGCGATCGCCCCGTTCCGGGCCTCCGGCCGCACGGTCAGCTCCACCAGGTCCGCGCCGCCCACGGTGAAGCGGAGGGTGCCGGCGTTCGCGTCCGGGGTGACGTCGGTGATCAGCGAGCCGAGCGGCAGGGTCTGCACCGTCGCGAGGATGCCCGACGACGGCCACACCACGTCGGCGCTCGAGCTGCCGATGGTCCCGGCCCCGGCGGCGCTCTCCCGCAGATCCACGTCGCGGACCACGGCGTGCACCTGCATCTCCTGGGCGGGGCCGAACGCCGTGTCGTCGCTGTCGAGCGTGACGGACGAGACCTGCTTGTCCACGAGCGAGAGCAGCACCGGCTTCCACCCGAGATCCACGTCGACGTTCGTGCCGAGTTCGCTCTCGAACGACTGCGCGAGGCAGTTGGTGGCACGGTTGCGGACGTACACCTCGGCGCCGACGAGCACCGCGACCAGCGCGACGGCGAGGGCGATGCCGATGGCGGCGAAGGGGATGCGCTTCCGGTTCGTCATGGTTCGGGATTGTTCCGAAGAACTCTGAGGAAGGTCTGTGAAGATGCGGTCCCACTACCAGAAAGTGTGAGGTGGGACACAGTTGTTCGGGTACTGTGGCGGCATGACGGGCTGGACGGAACCTGAACACGACGCCTCCGGCCGGGTGGATCCGGACGAGGCCCTGCGACATACCGCGCTCGCGCAGGCGGGCTTCTTCACCGCGCGCCAGGCCATTGCCCACGGCATCGCCACGATCGACTTCGTCGGCCGGATCGCGGCCGGGCACTGGGTCCGGATCGAATCGGACCTGTTCCGGCTCGGCGACAGCCCGCACACGAAGTTCGACGAGTTCGCGCAGTGGTGCGCCTGGTACGAGGGCGCGGCGGTGGTCTCGCACCAGAGCGCCGCCGACCTGCACGGCATGGGGCACCTGCAACCCCGCTTCCTGCACCTGTCGACGGCCGACCAGAGAACCGTGCCGAGCAACCGGCTCGCCCTGCACCACCGGCAGCTGCGCGCACAGGACTGCGAGCAGGTCGGATGCTTCCGCATCACCACCCCCGCGCGGACCGCCGTCGACCTCGCCGCGGGTGGGGTCTCCCAGGAGGTCCTCGACGAACTCGTCGGCGACGCCATCGCCATCGGGCGGGTGACCTCGGCGCAGCTGCACGCCGCGGTCGCCGATCAGCCCGCGGCCGTCGCGGACCGCATCGAGCTGGCACTGCTCGCGGCCGGCTGAGCCTGCGCCGGGGCGACGAAGTCCCACGGCACGGTCAGCACGCAGTCCCGCAGCCGCCGGCGTTGCGATGCCGCCGGCACGCCCTGGGCGCGCAACAGGTCCAGCGTCGCGCGCCAGCGCACGCGCGGTCCGAACGCCGCGTGCGGTGCCGCCGACGCCCAGGCCCGATCCGCCGCCTGCAGCAGCTCGTGGATCCGTTCCCCCGGCACGTTGCGGTGGATCAGCGCCTTCGGCAGACGCTCGGCCAGGTCCGACGGGGTGTCCGAGTGGAACGGGCTCCACGCCAGCGTGAGCGTGCGCGGGCCGTGCTCGTCGAGCAGCACCCACGCGCACCGCCGGCCCAGTTCGTCGCACGTGCCGTCGAGCAGCAACCCGCCGGGCGCGAGCCCGGACCGCAGCCGATCCCACGCCGGCGCCACCGCCTCCTCCGGGTACTGGCGCAGCACGTTGAACGCGCGGATCAGCACCGGCCGGAGCCCGGCCAGCTCGAAGCCCCCGCGGGTGAACTCCACGCCGTCCCGCCCCGGCACCACCCGGTCGGGATCGATCTCGAGACCCACCACCCGCAGGCGGCGACGCACCGTGCGCAGCCGCGCGGCCAGCTCGAGGGTGGTCACCGGCATCGCGCCGTAGCCGAGGTCGACGACGAGCGCGTCGTCCCGGGAGTGCAGGACGCGGGCGACGTCGGGGTGGTGCATCAGCCAGCGGTCGCTGCGGCGCAGGCGGTTGATGCCCGTGGTGCCGCGGGTGACGACACCTTCCGGGCGCGGGGCGCGCACAGGGGACTACCCGAACCGGCGCGCGAGCCAGCCGGCGGTGATCTCCGCCTCGGTGCGGAACAGGTCGACGAGGTTGACGAGCATGAGCTGCTCGAGCTTGCCGCCGATGAACGGCAGGAAGACCTTGGCCTCCGAGGTGGTGCGCAGGGTGCTGCCGCCGTCCGAGGCGAACAGTTCCATCGTGCCGGTGAGGCTGCCGGGACCCGCGGGGACCGAGGCCTGGTAGCTGCCGGTGATGGTGTCGCCGAAGGGGGTGTACGTCTCCTTACGGGTGATGACCATGTCCTTCTTCATCACCGTCTGGGCGATCTCGGGCAGTTCCGTGCGCGGCAGGACGTGGTGCAGTACCAGGTCGATGCCGTCGTCCGACACCTCGAACTCCGCGAGGTGGTTCTCGGAGTACTTGCGCATCTCGACGATGCGCGCCTCCCAGTGCGCGCGGTCCGAGAGCGCCTCGTACACCTGCTCCGGGCTGTACGGATAGCGGGCGGAGTAGTCGATTCGCCGGGCCATGACACGCGAGGTTACCGGTTCGTTACCGAACGACGGAAATCGTCACCCTCCCGCAACGGCCTCGTCAGTGCGGCTCGGACAGCCACTTCGCGGTGAAGGTGCGCTCCACGTCGAACAGTTCGACGATCTGCTCGACGATGATGCCCTCGATCTTGCCGCCGAGGAACGGGATCCGCACCTCGGCCTCGCCGTCGATCTCGACGATGGTGCCCGCGCCGTCCGGCGCCATCGTGGAGGTTCCGTCCACCTTCCCCGGCAGCCCGTCCACGTGCGCGGAGAAGCGGCCCGTCGCGCGGTCCCCGGTCACCGGTTGCCACGACTCGTGCCGATGGATGACCAGGTCGCCGGGATGGAAGTTGGTGACGAAGCTCGGCAGGTGCTCGGCCGGGATGGACTGGGTCATGTGCAGGTCGATCGTCCCGTCACCGGTGCGCACGTCCTCGAGCGTCGCGCCCGGCCCACCGATCTCCGCCAGGCGGCTCCGCCAGTAGTTCTCGTCGACGAGCGCCGCGTGCACCGTGGCGACGGGGAACGCGTAGTGCGAGTAATGGTCGATGCGGCTGCCCATGGTCGGCACGCTACCGTTTGCGGGTGTCTGATCCGCGTATTGGGGCCCAACTCGTCGAGGCGGGCGCCGTCGTGTCCGAGGACGTGCCGCTGTCGACGCTGACCACGCTGCGGCTCGGCGGTCCGGCCCGGCTGCTCGCCGAGTGCACCACCACCGACACCCTCGTCGAGGTCGTCCGCCTGCTCGACGCGGCACGCGTCCCCACCCTCGTCCTGGCCGGCGGCTCCAACCTGGTGATCGGCGACGCCGGGTTCGACGGTGTGGTCGTGCGCATCGCGACCACCGGGATCGAGCCGGGGGAGGACACCGTGCGCGCCGAGGCCGGCGCCGGGTGGGACGACGTCGTCGCCCTGACCGTGAAGGCGGGCCTCGGCGGGCTCGAATGCCTGTCCGGCATCCCCGGCTCCACGGGTGCGACCCCGGTACAGAACGTCGGCGCCTACGGCGTCGAGGTCGGGTCGATTCTGAGGGCCGTGCGGCTGCTCGACCGCACCAGCGGCGACGTCCGGTGGATCGGCCCCGAGGACCTCGGGCTCGGGTACCGCACCAGTGTCCTCAAGCACTCCGACGACGCCCTGGTCCTCGAGGTCGACCTGGCCGTGCGGCCGGACGGGGCCAGCGCCCCCATCGGCTACCGGGAGCTGGCGTCGGCCCTGCACGCCGAGGAGGGCGAGCGACGCCCGGCCGCGGAGGTCCGCGAGCAGGTGCTCGCCCTGCGCCGGGGCAAGGGCATGGTGCTCGACCCGGACGATCCCGACACCTGGAGCGCCGGATCGTTCTTCACCAATCCCGTGCTCGCCGACGACGAGCTGCCCCGCGTGCTCGCGGCCGTCGAGGAACGCGTCGGGCCCGACGTGCGGATCCCGCGGTTCCCCGCCGGTGGCGGCACCAAGCTCTCCGCGGGATGGCTGATCGAGCGGGCCGGGTTCGGCAAGGGCTTCCCCGGCCCCGGCGCGCCGGTGCGGCTGTCCACCAAGCACACCCTCGCGCTCACCAACCGCGGCACCGCGACCACCGCCGATCTGGTGGCCCTCGCGCGGGAGGTGCGCGACGGCGTGCAGGACGCGTTCGGTGTGCGGCTCGAGCCGGAGCCGGTCACCGTGGGTTGCATCATCTGAGAGCCGGTCCGCCGGACCTGCCGCCGCGCTGCGACGCGACCGCACGGCGGGCGTACCCTCGTCGGAGTGCTCCACCTGGGTGAACGAAGTCGTCGGTTGTTGTGGTTCGGGCTGCTCGCACTCGCCGCGGTGCTCGCGGCGTGCTCGTCGGGCCCCGGCGGGAGTGCGGTTCCCACCGGCACCGCGCCCGTCGTGTCGATCGTCACCGACCCCGCCGACGGCGCCACCGACGTGAACCCCACCACCCCGATCCGCGTCTCGGTCACCGACGGCGAGCTCACCGACGTCGCCCTCACGAACGTCGGAACGAGCACCGTCGTGCGTGGCGCCCTCGCCGCCGACCGCCGCAGCTACACCGTCGCCGAACCGCTCGGCTACGGCGCGACCTACCGCTGGTCCGGCACGGCCGTCGGCTCCGACGGCGAGGCCGTGGCCGTCCAGGGCAGCTTCGACACCGTCGACCCCGACCGGGTCGTCTCCGCGAACCTGAACATCGCCGACGCGCAGCCGGTCGGGATCGCCGCCCCGATCATCGTCCAGTTCGACGGCCCGATCACCGACAAGGCCGCCGTCGAGAAGGCCATGGTGGTCGGCACCGACCCGCCGACCGTCGGTAGCTGGGCGTGGCTGCCCGACGACAACGGCGGTGCCCGCGCGCACTGGCGCCCGCAGCAGTACTGGACGCCGGGCACCGCGGTGCACCTCGACGCGCGGCTCTACGGCCTCGACTACGGCGACGGCGCCTACGGGGCGGAGGACCTCACCCTCGACTTCACCGTCGGCCGGAGTCAGGTCGTCGTGGCCGACGCCACGTCGCACCGCATGCAGGTGGTGCGCGACGGAGTGACGATCATGGACATCCCGGTGAGCTACGGGCAGGGCAACGAAGCCCGCAACGTCACCCGCAGCGGCGTCCACGTGGTCACCGAGAAGCACGAGGACTTCCTGATGTCCAACCCGCCGTACTACGAGAACGTGCGGGAACGCTGGGCGGTGCGGATCTCCAACAACGGCGAGTTCATCCACGCCAACCCCGCGACCCTCGGCCAGCAGGGGGCGACCAACGTCACCAACGGCTGCATCAACCTCTCGCTCGGGGACGCCCAGGAGTACTTCGCGACGGCGATGTACGGCGACCCGGTCGAGGTGTCCGGAACGTCGATCGAGCTGTCCGCCGCGGACGGCGACCTGTACGACTGGGCGATCGACTGGCCCACCTGGCAGTCGATGTCCGCGCTGTAGGCAAGGGCGCACTACCAGCGGTTGCGCACCTTCTCGGCGAATCCGAGAAGCTCGCGCACCTCGAGCCGGGCACCGTCGTCGAGCGTGACGTGGCCGGTGAACCGGCCGAAGACCTGATGCTGCGTCGAGCGCAGGACGAGGGCGTTCACGTCGGCGGCGCGGTCGAGGATCGGCTCGAACCCCATCTCGAACCGGCCGTCGTTGCTCGAGAACCGCCACGGCGCGCCGTCGTAGGTGCCGTGAGGCAGATGGAACCGCACCCGGTCCAGCTTGTGCGCCACGCCGTCGAGCAGGAGCATGTTCTCGCTTCCGGCGGCGGTGTCGCCGAAGCCGTGGCCGACGGTGAACCCGAAGGGACGCCCCTCGTGCCGTCCCGATGCGGACGCCCAGAACCAGGTGTTGTCGTAGGTCCACACGCCCCGGCCCCAGTCGAACACCCCGAACGCGGAGGCGGGGTCGAAGGTGTGCTCGCGGCCGCCGACCGTGATGGTGCCGGCGGCGGTGAGGCCGGGGATCTTCTGGTTGTAGTAGAACGCCCGCTCGTCGCCGGGGAACGGGATCGCGACGACCATCCGCTCGGCACCGGGCGGGGTGAGCACCACCTCGCCCGACAGGCCCCGCCCGCCCGCGAATCCGGGATGCCGGACGATCAGCCGCCGGGCGCCGCGCTCGTGCCGGAACTCGAGGCGCATTCCACGCCGGTCGACCACCACATCGCCCGCGCCCGCGGAGGCGGGCAACCGCAACCGTCCGAGCGGAAACGGGATCATCGCGTTCTCGGTGGTGTCCGCACGGCCGGCCAGGTCGAGCCAGCTCACGCCGAGCAGGCCCATGTAGCCGTTGTCGGCGACGGTCAGCGCGAGACCGAACGGGCCGTCGTCGCCGTCGGCGAGCACGCAGTAGTAGTCCCACTCCTTGATCCGCCACCGCGGTGCCGCGACCCGGGACCGGTCGTAGGCCCGGACCTCGGTGCCGGCCCAGCCGGCCTCGGCGAGACGGCCCCGCACGTCGAGCAACGGCCCCGGGGAGAGGCGGCGTTGCCCGGCGTCCCTCTCGATGCCCACCGGTTCCTACTCGGCGGTGCGGTGGAAGCGCATGGGGCCGGCCTGGTCGCGCGGCTGCACGATGATCTGGTCCAGGTTCACGTGCGGCGGGCGCGACGCGACGAAACCGACGATCTCCGCGATGTCCTCGGCCACCAGCGGTGTGATGCCCTCGTACACCTTGGCGGCGCGCTCGGCGTCCCCCTCGAACCGCACGAGGGAGAACTCGGTCTCCACCGCACCCGGCGCGATCTCGGTCAGGCGCACCGGCTTGCCGAGCAGCTCACCGCGCAGCGTGCGGTGCAGCACCGCCTGGGCGTGCTTGGCGGAGGTGTAGCCCGCGCCGTTGTCGTAGGCATGGAACGCCGCCACCGACGTGATCGTGACGATCAGGCCGTCGCCGGAGTCGACGAGCTTCGGCAGCAGGGCCTTCGTCATCCGCAGGGTGCCGAGGACGTTGGTCTCCCACATCCAGCGCCAGTCGTCGAGGTCCGCCTCGGCGACCGGGGCCATGCCCTTGGCGCCGCCCGCGTTGTTGACCAGCACGTCCACCCGGGGGAGCACCGTCGTGAAGGCGGTCACCGAGTCCTCGTCCGTGACGTCCAGCTCGAGGGCCGTGCCTCCGATCTCGTCCGCGAGCTTCTCGATCCGGTCGACGCGGCGAGCGCCGACGACGACGTGGAAGCCCTGGGCTGCGAGGGTTCGGGCGGTGGCCTCGCCGATGCCGGAGGAGGCACCGGTGACGACGGCCACGCGGGAATCGGGAGAAATCGTCATGCAGGCGATCCTAGGGTGCCCCGGATACGGTCGCGCGGGGGTCCGCGCGACCGCGGCGCCCGTCACGACGCGAGCGGGCGGGGCACCTCGACGACCGAGTAGGCGCTCGCGTCGCCGGCGACGGACCGGCTCGCCTCGCCGTGCACGCTCACCGGGACGTCCCCGGCGAGGGTGATGCGATTCAGGCGACGGTGCAGGCCGTCGTAGTCGGCGACGGCGTAGTGCTGGGTGGCGCGGTTGTCCCACACCGCCACGTCCCCGGCGGCCCAGTTCCAGCGGGTGGTGTACTCCAGCCGGGTCTGGTGGTCCTGCAGCAGCCGGAACAGCGCCTGCGACTGCCGGCCGCTCAGCCCGACGAAGCCCTTGACGAAGTGGCCGAGCAGCAGCGACCGCTCCCCGGTCTCGGGGTGCACGCGCACCACCGGGTGCTCGGTCTCGAAGTACTCGGACCGGAACTCGGCGCGGTACTCGGCGACCCGCTCGTCGGCGCCGTCGCGGAGCTGCTCCGCGCTCTCGGCGGCGTAGTCGTACAGGTTGGTGTGGGTGGCCCACAGGTTCTCCGCCAGGGTCTTCAGCGGGGCGGGCAGGCCCTCGTAGGCCGCCACCCCGGAAGCCCACGTGGTCGAACCGCCGTAGGCGGGCAGTTCCACCGCGCGCAGGATCGACGCCTTCGGGATGCGGTCGACGAACGAGACGTCGGTGTGCCAGCTGTTCGCCTTGCCGTAGTCGGAGTCGATCGGCAGCACGTGCGCCCCGCGCGAGGTGACCGTCGGGTGCGCGGTGGTCGGCGTGCCGAGCAACTCGGCGAACGCGTACTGCGAGGCGTCGTCGAGGTGGTGCTGTTCCCGGAAGAAGATCACCTTGTGCTCGGCCAGGACGCGCCGGATCGCTTCGACGGTGGCCTCGTCGAGATCGCCGCCGAGCCGCACGCCGTCGATGCGGGCCCCGATGTGCCCGCCCAGACGGACCACGGACACGTCGCGAGCGGGGGCGGTGCGGGTATCGAAATCCACGGACATGGAGGACCTTTCGTAGATCGAACGTTGGTGCCGTCGACCTCATCACCGGCGGCGGGCCGGCGTAAGGGTTTCCGTCACCGTGATCGGGACCGTTGCCGCCGCGTCGCCGTGCGGATCGGACGCCGTGCGGATTGGACACAGTGGCGCGCGGCGGCTAGGTTGCGGATATGCCAGCTCGCCGTCTCCGTGCTCCGCGGGTCACCTACGTGACCGCCGCGCTGGGCTCGCGGCTGCCGCTGGCGCGCGAACTGTGTTGTCGCTGACACCGCCCTTCGCGCCCCGCTTCGTTTCCCCCGGCCGTCGGCCGGTGGGTCTCTGCCTCACGATCGAGCGGATCGGCGCCTCCCTGCCATGCCCCGGGTCTGCGGACCCGATCTCGAGGAAGAGCCGCAGTGACTGCAGTAGCTACGTCAAATGTCCTGTCCACCAATATTATTCGTCCGACCTCCGGATCGGGCGTCCGTTCCCGTAGTGCCACCGCCCGGGTGCGATCGACGACGCGCGTGCAGATCGTGCCGCCCGAGCTGAAGATCGCCGACGGCACCGCCGCCGCGGTGTTCCGGGTCGCCGCGGCGCGCGGGCCGATCTGCCGCGACCAGGCGGCGACGGCGACGGGCGCGAGCATCGCCACCGTGAACCGGCAGGTCTCGGCGCTGCTCGCCGCGGGCCTGCTCCGGGAGCGGCCGGATCTGACCGCGTCCGGTGCCGTGGGCCGGCCCCGGGTGCCGTTCGAGACCGACCACGAGCGCTACCTGACCGTCGGCATCCACATCGGTGCGGCCGTCACCGGCATCGTCGCGAGCGACCTGCGCGGGCGTGTGATCGGCGCGGTGGAGATCCCCACCCCGCGCGGCGGCCAGGAGGCGGCGCTCGGGGCGATCGCCAGCAGCGCCAGGGCCTTCGCGTCGCGCTGGCACCGGCGCACGCCGCTGTGGGCGGGCGTCGCGCTCGGCGGCCGCGTCGATTCGGCCACCGGAACCGTGGACCACCCGCGGCTCGGCTGGGAGGATGCGCCCGTCGGGGCCATGGTGAGCCGGGGCCTGGGCCTGCCGGTTTCCGTCGCCGCGCACGTCGAGGCGATGGCCGCCTCCGAGTTGCTGCTCACCCCCGACCGCGACACCGCCGATGTCGAGGGCGCCACCCTGTACTTCTACGCTCGCGAAACCGTCGGTATCGCAATCGCATTCGACGGCCGGGTGCACACACCGCGCGGCGGCCCGGGCTCGGTGTCGCACCTGCCCACCGGATCGTCCGTGCCGTGCGCCTGCGGTGCCCGCGGATGCCTCGAGGCCACCGTCGCCGACCGTGCGGTGCTGACCCGGGCGCGGGCCGCCGGCCTGCTCGACGCGGGCGCCACGTCCGTCGCCGCGTTGTACGCGCTGGCCCGCAACGGTTCTCACGAGGCCCACGAGATCCTCGTGGAGCGGGCACAGGTGCTGGGGCGGTCCGTCGCGATGCTCCGGGACCTGTTCAACCCGGACCGGGTGATCCTCGGCGGCCAGGCGTTCACCGCGTACCCGGAGGCCGCACCGCA
>NZ_PCZU01000041.1:27205-45481 GCF_002887785.1 Rhodococcus sp. ENV425 | reverse complement strand
ACCGCACCGAATCCCCGGGCCGGATCTGCCCCATCTTCCAGCGGTGACCGGAGACGACCGTGAGCGGGCACGCGAACCCGCCCAGGCTCGGGCCGTCCGGACCGAGCAGGATCGGGGTGTCGCCGGAGACGTTGAGTGCGCCCACCGAGTAGGGGTTGTCGTGCAGGTTCGACGGGTGCAGCCCGGCCTCGCCGCCGTCCGTCCGCGACCAGGTGGGCTTGGGGCCGTCCAGGCGGATGCCGGTGCGGTTCGCGTGGGACTGCACCGTCCACGTGGTGTCGTAGAACTGGGCCAGGTCGTCCTCGGTGAAGTAGGCCGGGGCGGGCTGCGGACCCTCGGTGACGGCGAGATGCCACGTGTGGGTGAACTCCGGGCGACGGTCCACGGGTACGGGTGCCGGGCCGGCAGGGGTGGGGGACTCCGCCACGCCGAGCACATCACCCGTGGCCACGGCTCTACCGGTGACGCCGCCGAAGCCGCCGAGGGTGAACGTCGCGGCGCTGCCGTGGTAGAGCGGGGCGTCGAGCCCGCCCCGCACCGCGACGTAGGTGCGCAGGCCCTGCTCGGCCGGGGCGCCGACGTCGAGCACGCCGCCGGCCGGCACCTCCACGGGCTCCCACATCGGCACGGGCACCCCGTCCACGGTGGCGACGACCGGGGCGCCGGTGACGCACACGAGCGTCGGGTCGGAGAACTTCAGGCGCGGGCCCTGCAGCGTGCATTCCAGCGCCGGTGCCCCCTCCGGGTTGCCGACGGCGCCGTTGGCCGCGCGCATCGACAGGTCGTCCATCGGGCCCGACGGCGGAATGCCGACCTCCCACAGGCCGATCCGGCCGGGGAAGTCCTGCACCGTGGTCATGGTGCCCGCGCGCAGCACGTCGATGCGGTGGCCCGTCGCCCGCACGTCCCGCAGCGTCGCGGTGGTGTGCGCGGCCTCGAGCACCGGCTCGGCGGTGCAGATGCGCCGCAGCTGCGGCAGGTTCGTCTGCACGCCGTACAGGTGGGTGTCGTCGAGCGCCTCGGCGAGCGCCGCGAACGCGGTGCGCCGGGACTCGCCGCGCACGATGATCTTGGCGAGCATCGGATCGTAGAACGAGCTCACCTCCGTGCCGGTGTCCACCCACGTCTCGACGCGGGTGTGGGCCGGGAACTCCACGGCGGTGAGCAGTCCGGCGCTGGGCCGGTAGTCGTGCCCCGGGTCCTCCGCGTACACGCGCGCCTCCACAGCGTGACCGGTGATCCGCGGTCCGCCGTCGGGCAGCGCGTCGAGCATCTCGGTCTCGCCCCGGCCCAGCCGCAGCATCCACTCGACCAGGTCCACACCGGTGACCTCCTCGGTGACCGGGTGCTCGACCTGCAGGCGGGTGTTCATCTCGAGGAACGACGCCTCGCCGCGTTCGACGTCGTATACGAATTCGACGGTCCCGGCGGAGCGGTAGCTCACCGACGAGGCGAGCCGGCGCGACGCCGCGAGCAGTTCCTCGACGACCGCGTCGGGCAGGTTCGGGGCGGGCGCCTCCTCGACGACCTTCTGGTTGCGACGCTGCAGCGAGCAGTCGCGCGTGCCGAGGCTGATCGTGCGGCCGCAGCCGTCGCCGAATACCTGCACCTCGATGTGGCGGGCGTGGGCGACGAACCGTTCGAGGAACACGCCCGACGAGGAGAAGTTCGCGGACGCGAGGCGCTGCACCCGCTCGTACGCGTCCCGCAGCTCGTCGGGGGTGTGACAGGCCTGCATGCCGATGCCACCCCCGCCGCCGACGGCCTTGAGCATCACGGGGTATCCGACGGTTTCGGCCGCGGCGACGGCGGCGTCGACGGACGCGAGCAGGCCGCTGCCTTCGACGAGCGGGACGCCGACGGCGCGCGCCGCCTCGCGAGCGGTGTGCTTGTCGCCGAAGACCCGCAGCTGCTCGGGCGTGGGCCCGATGAACGCGATGCCGGCCGCCTCGCAGGCGGCCGCGAATTCCGCGTTCTCCGAGAGGAACCCGTACCCGGGGTGGACCGCGCCGGCGCCGGTCGCGAGGGCGGCCTCGATCACCAGATCCGCCCGCAGGTACGACTCCGCGGCCGGGGCGGGACCGAGGCGCACAGCCATGTCCGCCATTTCGACGTGGGCGGCGGACGCGTCCGCATCCGAGTACACGGCGACGGTCTTCAGCCCCAGTGTGTGCGCCGAACGCATGATCCGGCAGGCGATCTCGCCACGGTTGGCGACGAGCAGGGTGTCGAAAGCGAACGTCACGACAGGCTCCTTCGGTGACGGGGAAGAGGAAGGTATGGGGGCGGAACCGGATGTCAGCGCGCGAACGACATCGCGGTGACGGCGCGGGTCACCCGGTCGAGCACCACCGCGAGGGATTCACCGATGTGCCGGTGCAGCAACCGGTGGGCACGCTCGAGCTCGTCGCCGAGCACGGCGTCGACGATGGCGAGGTGCTCGGCGATCGACGTCTCGATCCGGCTGTTGACCATGAAGTCGTACATCCGCACGTGCCGGATCCGGGAGTTGACCGACTCGAGCGAGCCCGCCAGTTCCGTGTTGCCCGATGCGGCGAGCAGTGCGACGTGGAACTCCTCGTCGAGCACCACGAAGCCCGGTTCCTGCTGCGGCGGGTCGGCGGACAGGCGCAACCACCGTTCGCGTTCGGCGGTGAGGGCGGCGCGGTCGTGCCGCACATCGGGATTGTCGATCGCCCGCGCAATGCCCTGCAGTTCCAGGGTGATCCGCAGCTCGTAGAGGTCGCGGATGCGGGGGATGCTCGGCGGCACCGGCGAGAATCCGTACTCCTCGCGGCGCAGCAGGCCGTCCGCGCACAGCATCGCGAGGGCTTCCCGGACCGGGGTGCGGGAGATGCCGAAGCGCGCGGACAGTTTCGGCTCGGTCAGCCGCTCACCGACCGGGATCGAGCCGTTCATCAGCTCGTTGCGCAGTTCCCGGTACACCCGCGTCCGGAGCGGTTGCGCCGTGGCTGTATCCGTACGTGTCGACATAGCTGTATACGCTATGGACGTCGTGTTTCGCCGAGATTGCCCGCGGTAAAGCGGCGGTTAGGAAGAACTCTCAGAAGTCCCGCTCGATGCGCAGCACGCCGATGGTGGTGGCAAGTCCGTCGTATTGCGCTACCAGCAGGCAGAATTCGACCATCCGCCGGTCGTCGAGGTGAGCGGCCAGCGCCTTCCACGTCCCGTCGGCGAGGTCCCTGGTGGTGACCAGCTCGTCGACGGCCGCGAGCATCGCCCGGTGCCGCGGGCTCCAGCCGGGGGCCCCGGGCCCGTCGAGGATGCGCTGCAGGATCTCCGGCGTGATCCCGGCGCGGCGGCCGAGCCGGGTGTGGTGGTCCAGCTCGTAGCCGCACTCGCGCAGGTGCGCCACGCGGAGGATGACCAGTTCGGATTCGAACCGGGGCAACCGCCCGAACGGCATGAGCTTCCCGGAGTAGTGCAGCCAGCCGCGGAACAGGCCACCGGTGCGGCCCAGGGTGCTGAACAGGTGCGCGTCCTTCGTGCCGGCCACCGTCGAGAGCACGCGCCAGGCCGCCCAGTTGAGCGGGCCGAGCTCCCTGAACCGTCCGGGCCGGATGCGAGGTGACATGCCGGTCAGTCTCGCACGGCGCGCGCCAATCGGGCCATCGTCCGGGCCTGCTCGGCGCGCTGCACCACCACCGCCCGGGACGTGTCGATGTGGGCGAGGAGCTGGGCGTGGGCGTCCTCGAGACGGCCCGCGAGCACCGACTCCGCCACGCAGATGTGCTCGTCGACGGTCGCCGTGATCCGGTCGTGCGTCAGGTAGTCGAACATGCGCACGGGCCGCACCTTCGCGTTCACGGTGGCCAGCGCGTCGCACAGGGCCGGGTTGCCGGCGGAGGCCAGCAACGCCAGGTGGAACTGTTCGTCGAGCCCGACGAAGCCCGCATCCGGCTCGGGCAGGTCACGGCGCAGCGCATACCACCGGTCGAGCTCGGCGCCGAGCACGTGGGGATCGTGCCGGATCGACGGATCGGCCAGCGCGCGACGGATCCCGCGCAGCTCCAACGTGGTCCGCAGCTCGTACAGATCGGCGAGGTCGTCGAAGCGCGGCCGGTAGGGGAACAGGCCCTGCTCGCGCCGCTCGACCAGCCCGTCGGACACCAGCCGCGCCAGCGCCTCCCGCACCGGCGTGCGGGAGACCCCGTACTGCTCGGCGAGGCGTTCCTCGCCGAGCCGTGCGTCCGGCGGCAGGACGCCCGTCATCAGGTCCGAACGCAGCGCCCGGTAGACCCGGTCGCGCCGCGTGCCACCGGTGCTCATCAGATCGCCATGGCCGCGCGGACGGTGCCGGCGGCATCCGTGCCGCCGTCGCCGGTGGCGGTGATGCGACCGGATTCGAGGACGTAGTACCGCTGGGCGGCGTGCAGGGCGAAGCCGATGTGCTGCTCGACGAGCAGCACCCCGAGGTCGCCGCGCCGGCTGAGTTCGACGACGGTGTTCTCGATCTCGGCGACGACCGACGGTTGGATGCCCTCGGTGGGTTCGTCGAGGATGAGCATGCGGGGCTCGGTGATCAGGGCGCGGGCGATCGCCAGCTGCTGGCGCTGGCCGCCGGAGAGCAGGCCGGCGCGTCGGTCCAGCAGCGGCACGAGGGCGGGGAACAGGTCGAGCATCTCGGCGACGAGCTGCTTGCCGCGTCTGCGCCCGTCGGCAACGACCTGCAGGTTCTCGGCGCAGGTGAGCTGGCCGAAGGATTGTTGTCCCTGGGGGACGTAGGCCAGGCCGCGGGCGACGCGCGCGGACGGCCGCAGCGCGGTGACGTCCTCGCCGTCGAACACGATCCGGCCGAAGGTGGTGGGCAGCAGGCCGACCGCGGCGCGCAGCAGGGTGGTCTTGCCGGCCCCGTTGTGGCCCATGACGGCGACGACCCCGTCGGCGGGGACGGTGAGGGTGGCCCCGTGGATGATCTCGGTGCGGCCGTAGCCGGTGCGCACGTCGACGAGCTCGAGCATGTCAGGCCTCCTGCGCGGCGGTCGCGGTGCCCAGGTAGACCTCCTGGACCTGGGGGTTGTTCTGCACCTCTTCGACGGTGCCGTCGGCGATGACCCGGCCCCGGGCCAGGACGGTGACGGAGGTGGCGAAGGCGCGCATGAAGTCCATGTCGTGTTCGACGACGACGACGGTGCGCTGCGCCCCGATCCGGCGCAGCAGCTGGCCGGTCTCCTCGCGTTCGTCGTGGCTCATCCCGGCGACCGGCTCGTCGAGCAGCAGCACGTCGGAGTTCTGCACGAGCAGCATGCCGATCTCGAGCCACTGCTTCTGCCCGTGCGCGAGGATGCCGGCGGGCACGTCGCGCAGGTCGGTCAGGCCGATCGTCTCGAGGGCTTCCTCGATCTGTGGCAGCACCGTCGTGCGGCGGCGCAGCAGCGACCACGGGGAGCGGCCGGAGCCGGCGGCGATGTCGAGGTTCTGCAGCACGGTGAGTTGTTCGAACACCGACGCGGTCTGGAAGGTGCGGCCCACACCGAGGCGGGCGATCTTGTGCACCTTCTTGCCGAGCAGTTCGATGCCGGACTTGGTGACCGACCCGGTGGCCGGCACCAGGCCGGTGACGGCGTCGACGAGGGTGGTCTTGCCGGCGCCGTTGGGGCCGATGAGGAAGCGCAGGTCGCCCTGCAACAGGGTCAGGTCCACCCCGTCGACGGCGGTGAAGCCGTCGAAGCTGACCCGCAGGTCGCGGATCTCGAGGTACTCGCTGGACATGCCGGCGTTGCCGCCGTAGTGGGGTTCGGTCATCTCACCGGCTCCATCGTCGTGGTCGGTTCGGGAATCGGCTGCGCCGGGCCGGTGCGGGGGCGGCGCCGGCGCAACGTCGCCAGCCCGGCCAGGCCGGCGGGGAAGAACCCGATCACGACGATGAACAGCAGGCCCTGGGCGTAGGTCCACGCGGAGGGGAAGTTCTCCGACAGGGCGGTCTGGGCCCACGCGACGCCGATGGCGCCGAGGACCGGGCCGAGCAGGGTCGTGCGTCCGCCGATGGCGACGCCGATGAGGAATGCGATGGAGGGGACGATGCCGACATCGGCGGGGGAGATGATGCCGACGATGGGCACGAACAGCGCCCCGGCGATGCCGGCGAAGAAGGCCGCCGCGGCGTAGGCGACGACCTTGACGTTGGCGGGGTCGTAGCCGAGGAAGCGGACCCGCTCCTCCTGGTCGCGCACGGCCACGAGCAGCTCGCCGTAGCGGGAGAACATCAGCTGCCGGGTGAGCGCGACGACGGCGAGCAGGACGCCCGCGGCGACGAAGAACAGCATCCGCTTGTTGGCCGGGTCGGCGAGGGACAGGCCGAAGAAGCTGCGGAAGCGGTTGAGCCCGTTCGATCCTCCGATCGACTGCTGGCCGATCAGCAGGATCGCGAAGGCGGCGGTCAGGGCCTGGGACAGGATCGCGAAGTAGGCGCCCTTGACGCGGCGTTTGAACACGCCGAGCCCGAGCAGCACCGCCACCAGGGCGGGCAGCACCAGGATCGCGACGATCGTCACCAGCGGAGAGGCGAACGGCGCCCAGTAGCCGGGCAATTCGCGGATGCCGGCGATCTGCATGAAGTCCGGGACGGTGTCGCCGCGCAGCCCGGCGTCGGCGATCTTCAGGTGCATCGCCATGAGGTAGGCACCGAGGCCGAAGAAGACGCCCTGGCCGAGGGTGAGCATGCCGCCGCGGCCCCACGCGAGACCGATGCCGACGGCGACGATCGCGAAGCACAGGAACTTTGCGAGCAGGTTCAGGCGGAAGTCCGACAGCACGGCCGGGGCGAGGGCGAACAGAACGAGTGCGGCGAGGGCGAACCCGGCCCACGTGCGGGCCGGTCCGGGTCGGGTGAGCGCCGGCAGACGTGTCGGGGCAGGCATCAGACCAGGCTCCTTGTCTTGACCGCGAACAGGCCCTGCGGCCGGACCTGCAGGAAGATCACGATGAGCACGAAGACGATCACCTTCGCGATCGATGCGGTGGTGGAGTATTCGATGAACGAGTTGAGCAGGCCGAGCGCGACGGCCGCGATGACGGCGCCCTCGATCCGTCCGAGGCCGCCGATGACGACCACCAGGAACGCGTCGATCAGGTAGGACTGGCCGATGGTGGGACTCGTGGAGCCGATCAGGGTCAGCGCCACTCCGGCCAGGCCGGCCAGGCCGGAGCCGAGGAAGAAGGTGGTGATGTCGGTGCGCCGCGACGAGATGCCCACGGTCTCGGCGAGATCGCGGTTCTGCACGACGGCCCGGATGCGCCGGCCCATCGGGGTGAACTTCATCGCCGCGATCAGGATCACCACACACACCACGGCCAGCGCGAGGATGAACAGCCGGGTCCTGGGCACCACCGCCCCGAGGATCTCCACGCCACCGGAGAGCCACTGCGGCGCAACCACGTTGACGGCGGGTGCGCCGAAGATGTCGCGGGCGGCCTGTTGTAGCAGCAGGCCCACGCCGAAGGTCACCAGCAGGGTGTCGAGCGGGCGGTGGTACATGCGGCGGATGAGGGTGACCTCGAGCAGCACCCCCATCACGCCGCCGACCAGGAAACCGACGAGCAGCGACACCAGCAGGGACACCCCGGCGGCCGAGACCACCTGCTGCACCACGTACGCGGTGTAGGAGCCGGCCATGATGAACTCGCCGTGGGCCATGTTGATCACGCCCATCTGCCCGAACGTCAGCGACAGGCCCAGCGCCGCCAGCAGCAGGATCGAACCGATGCTCAGGCCCGTGAACAACTGTCCTACAACGACATCCATTTCGCCTCCCTTCTCGTCGGCTTCCCGGTCACGGTGGTCAGCTGCCGGACAGGCCGGCGGCCCAGTCGTAGCTCTCGAGGTACGGGTCCGGCTCGATCGCCCCGTTCGACTCCCACACCGTGTAGATCAGTCCGTCGCCCCGGATCTCGCCGATGCGAGCCGTCTTGGTGATGTGGTGGTTGTCCCCGTCGATCGTGACGGTGCCCTCCGGTGCGTCGAACGAGACGCCGTCGGCCGCGGCCTGCACGTCGGCGACGGCGAACGAGTCCGCCTTCTCGACGGTGTTCTTCCACAGGTACACCGACGCGTACGCGGCCTCCATCGGGTCGGAGGTGGGCTTGTTCGCGCCGTACTTCGCCTTGTACGCGTCGACGAACGCCGTGTTCTCGGGGCCGTCCACGGTCTGGTAGTAGTTCCAGGCGGTGAGCTGGCCGGTGATGTTCTGCGCGCCGATTCCGACCACTTCCTCCTCGGCGATCGACACCGAGATCACCGGCATGTCGGCGGCGGTGAGGCCGACGTTGGAGTACTCGCGGAAGAAGGCGACGTTCGAGTCGCCGTTGAGGGTGTTGAACACCGCGTCCGCGTCGGCGGTGCGGACCTTGTTGACGATCGTGGAGAAGTCGGTGGACCCGAGCGGGGTGTAGTCCTCACCCTTGATCTCGATGCCGTTGGCCTCGGCGTACGCGCGGATGATGCGGTTCGCGGTCTGCGGGAAGACGTAGTCGCTGCCGACGAGGTAGAGGGACTTGACGCCCTTCTCCTTCAGGTAGTCCAGCGCCGGCACGATCTGCTGGTTGGTGGTCGCGCCGGTGTAGAAGATGTTCGGCGACGACTCGAGGCCCTCGTACTGCACGGGGTAGTACAGCAGCGCGTTGTTGTCCTCGAACACCGGCAGCATCGCCTTGCGGCTCGACGACGTCCACCCACCGAACACCGCGGCCACACAGTCGGAGCTGATCAGCTTCTCGGCCTTCTCGGCGAACACCGTCGGCTCCGACGCGCCGTCCTCGGCCACGATCCGGATCTGCTTGCCGAGAACGCCGCCGTTCGCATTGATCTCCTCGACGGCCAGTGCGATCGAGTCACGCACCGTGACCTCGGAGATTGCCATGGTGCCGGACAGCGAGTTCAGCGAACCGACCTTGATCGTGTCGCCGGAGGTGTCGACGCACGAGGCGGACCCGGCAGCGTCGGTACTGTCGGTGGCCTTGCTGCCGCAGGCGCTGAGCACGAGGCCGACGGCGGCCAGCGCGGCCGGCGCGGCGACGGCGCGCTTGGCGAACTTGGACGTGGCAACTGGCATGGAGGTGCCCTTCTTCGAAGGTGGGAGCCGGACGGGGCCCGGTGTATCCGGGCTGCGTATACAGCGCTGTATCCGTGGACCGAAGAGTAGGCGGCCGGTGTTGCATGGGAATGTCCTGCGGTGACGAGTTCGTGACCCGTATTACGGCTCGATTTCCGAACGCGCACACGCCGAGGTCCGGATGTATCCGCGCCTCCGCAGGACAGCGGCGCGCTCCTTTCATCGCGCGGCTGTCCTGCCGCCGTGCGGGTTTCCGGACGACCTACCGCCAGCGACGACGGGTGGCGGCGTCGATTCGCGCACGAACGTCGTCGAAGTGGAAGAGTTCCGACCACGTCCAGCGCACCACTTCGTATCCCTGTGCCCGGATCGCGTCTTCACGAAGCTTCTCGCGACGCACCGTCTCGGCGCTTGCGCCGGGGTCCGCAGACCGGTACTTGCCCATGCCGTCGAACTCGCCGACGACGCCGAACTCCTCCCGGAAGAAGTCGGTGCGCGCGACGAATGCGCCACCGGCTGTCCATATCTCGAATTGCAGGACCGGGCCGGGCAGACCTGCCGCCCGAATGCGGAGGCGGCTGATCGACTCGCCCGGGCTCTCGCTTCGTCCGTCCAGGAATGCGCACATTCGTCGAGCCGCCGCAATTCCGGTTCGCGTGTCGGCTGCTGTCAAGGCGGCCGGGAGTGCGGCGTGGGCCGCAGGCCGCAGCCTCAGTGCAGAGCCGCCCAGCACCACTGCACGGTCGGCATCCAGGCAGCGTGCCGTGTCGACGATCGTGCGCGCCGCCGAGGTCACCCGTATCCCGTCCACGATCTCCACATCGCTTGGTGCGAAAGGTGTTGCGTGCCCGTGTAGTTGGGAGGTGCGACGGCCGCCGGAGGGTCGATTCCGACTGACGTGGACCAGCGTGAGGTCCGGACGCCACAGAGCGAACCCGTGCACGACGGCGGCGGAGGTGTGGCTCATCACGGCCTCGGGGCCGAGCTTGGCGGCGGCCGCGCGTACGCGCACCAGGCGCCGGCCGGCGTCGTCGAGGTCGGCTGCGATCTCCCTGGGCAGGTGGACGCCTGCGTCGAGACGCTCGAGGGCGCCGGTGCGCAGTGCTCGGCGGATCTCGTCCTCGGTGAGCCCGGAGCGGACAGCGTCGCGCCGCATGATCGGGTGTGGTCGGTCATGGCGAACACGGTGCCCCGACGGAGGGGCCCTTCGACGTGAACTCCGCGCTCCGGACCGGATCTGGGGAGCGATCGTCCGGTTGTGGAGAAAATCGATGACGCACTGCCGCGCCGTCTCACGACCATCCTGGCAATCAGCGGGGTTGGGCGCGCGGCTGTCCGGCCGTCGCGCGGGTGTCACTTGATGAGGTAGGGGGACACGGAGCTCTGGTGCTCGTTGATGACGAGCTCCTTCCCGAGGGGCGGGAACGCGCGCTGGGGGCAGTTCAGCCGCTCGCACACGCGGCAGCCGGAGCCGATGGGGGTACCGGGGTTGCTGTCGTCGAGGTCGAGGCCGTCGGCGTAGACGAGGCGGTGCGCGTGGCGCAGCTCGCAGCCGAGGCCGATCGCGAACGTCTTCGACGGCTGGCCGTAGCGGGCGGCGCGGCGCTCGACCGTGCGGGCGACCCACAGGTAGCGACGCCCGTCGGGCATCTGCGCGAGCTGGGTCATGATCTTGCCCGGGTACGCGAAGGTCTCGTACACGTTCCACAGGGGACAGGTCCCGCCGCTGGTGGAGAAGTGGAAGCCGGTGGCGGACTGGCGCTTGGACATGTTGCCCGCCCGGTCGACGCGGACGAACGAGAACGGCACGCCGCGCAGCTTCGGCCGCTGCAGGGTCGACATCCGGTGGGCGATGGTCTCGTAGCTGACGGCGTAGAAGGCGGAGAGCCGCTCGACGTCGTATCGGAAGTCCTCGGCCATCTCGTGGAACTGCGCGTAGGGCAGCATGATCGCCGCGGCGAAGTAGTTGGCGAGGCCGTGGCGGGCCAGGGCGAGGGAGGCCTCGCTGGTGAACGCGCCCTCGGCGACCAGCTTCTCGATCAGCTCCCCGCACTCGAGGTAGGCGAGCTCGGTGGCGAGCTTGAAGACCTGCTGGCCGCCCGACAGCCGCGCGGAGATCTCGAGGACGCGCGTGGCGGGGTCGAACCGGTGCAGGACGTTCTCGCCGAGGTCGACGCGACGGACGAGCTGTACGTCGTGCACCGTCTCCATGCGCTTGATGATGCCGCCGGAGATGTCGCCGCGATGGAAGCGGATCCGGGTGGCGAGTTCCTCGGCGGCGGTGTCGAGATCGTGCAGGTAGTTCTGCCGCTGGTAGAAGTAGTCGCGGACCTCTTCGTGCGGCATGGTGATAGTGCCGCTGCCGCTGCCGTCGCTGTAGCGGTCCTCGGTGGCGGCGGCGAGCTGGGCGGTGGTGTTGCGGAACCGCCGGTGCATGTTGACCATGGCCCGCGCCAGCCCGGGGTGCGCCGACACCATCGCGGCGATCTCCTGGGCGTCGGCGTCGATGCCCATCTCCTGATCGAGAGCCACCTCCCGCATCTCGGCGATGAGCCGGGTGTCGTCCTGGGACGAGAAGAACGTGGTGTCGACACCGAAGACCTCGCTGATGCGCAGCAGGACCGGTACGGTGAGCGGCCGCACGTCGTGCTCGATCTGGTTGAGGTAGCTGGCCGAGATCTCCAGGGTCTTGGCCAGCGCCGCTTGGCTGAGTCCCCGCTCGGTGCGCAGCTGGCGCAGGCGGGCGCCGACGAACGTCTTTGGCATCAGCCCAGCGTACGAGCGTCTACGCAGCTTCGCAACGACAGGTTCGCAACGTTAGCGCTCTACTCGAGTCCCAGCCAGGACCCCGGCGCGAAGGCCTCGTAGTGGACGGCGTCGGGCGATACTCCCGCGCCGAGCAACGTCTGCCGGATCGACCGCATGAACGGGACGGGACCGCACACGTACACCTGCGGATCCTTCGGCAGCTCGACCCCGTCGAGCGGGGTGTGGCCGTCCTCGCGGAGCTCTTCGAACTCGGAGTAGCGGGTCAGCATGCGGGCCCGCGGCAGACGGTCGACCAGGGCCTGCGTCTCGGCGCGCCGCGCATGGTCGTAGCTGGACCGGTCGACGTGCACGACCAGGACCTCGCGCTCGGAGCGGTGCGCCGCCAGGTGCTGCAGCGCCGCGAGCGTCGGGGTGACGCCGATGCCGGCGGAGATCAGCACCAGGGGAGCGTCGGCGTCCTCGACGACGAGGCTGCCGAACGGATGCGAGACGACGAGCTCGGTGCCGATGCCGACGCCGCCGACGAGGAGCTGGGAGACGATCCCGCCCGGGACCCGCTTGACGGTGACGGCCCACTCACCCGGGACGTGGCTGCGCACGAGGGTGTACTGGCGGATCTGCCGGGTGCCGTCTCCCAGGGTGGTCGCGACGGAGATGTACTGTCCGGGAAGGAAATCCGGAAGCGGGCTGCCGTCGAGGGAGCGCAGGGTCAGGGTCGCGACCTCCGCGCCGTCGAACTGGACGTCGGTGACCACGACGACGCGCCAGATCTGACCGGGCCGGACGCCGGCCTTGTCGTAGAGTGCCGACTCCTGCTCGATGAGCGAGTTGGCCATCAGCGTGTAGACCTCGCGCCAGGCCGCGGCGACCTCGGGGGTGACCGCGTCGCCGAGCACCTCGCCGATCGCGGCGAACAGCTGGTGCCGGACCACGTCGTAGTGGGGGGCCTGGACGCCGAGCGAGGCGTGCTTGGCGGCGATCCGGGCCATGATCGCGTCGATGTCGGCGGCGTCCTCGGTGACGAGCAGCGTCGCGAAGGCGGCGACCGAGCTCGCGAGCGCCTTCTGCTGCTCCCGGTTCTCCTGGTTGGTGCGGTTGAACAGGTCGGTCCGCAGCGACGGCGCGGCCGCGAAGAGCTTTTCGTAGAACAGTTCGGAGATCTGGCCGATGTGGGCGCCGACGACCGGGAGGGTGGCCTCGATCACCGGCTTCGACGTGGCGGAAAGGATGGCGCCCTCCTCGACTCGTGTGCGAGTGGGGAGTGGGCACGCCCGAGCGGCGTGACCGGCCCCGACTGGTCAACGCGCACATGCTAGTCGAGCGATCCTGGCCGACCCCCGATTCGACCGGGGCGACTTCCCGATTTGCCGGGCCTCCGGGTGTGAAACTCGTCACAATCTCCGTGGTGATCCGCGGCTCCGTCGCTGGTGGGCCGCGGGTGCGGGGCGGTGTCGTCGGCTGCCGGGCGGCGCGCCCGCCGGGGAACAATGCCGAGGTGATTGCTACCGACGGGTAGCTATCGGGGTCCGGGCCGGGTTCGTTGGACGCGCCAAAGGTTTACAACATTTGCAAAGCCTGGGGAAAAACTAGCGAAGATTGGCACTAGCAACAGGTAGACGGCACTTTCCGGGTGTGTCATTGTCGAGTGGTACATCCGAAAGGTTCGCGAAGGATGTGAAGTAGTACGCACGTACTGCAGAGCGTCCGGCGCGGATCCGATCTAGAGAGTGGAGCTTAGATGTCGACCACCGGCACCCCGAGGACCGCTGAGGAAATCCAGAAGGATTGGGACACCAACCCGCGCTGGAAGGGGATCACCCGCAACTACACGGCCGAGCAGGTCGTCAAGCTGCAGGGCACCGTCGTCGAGGAAGCCACCCTCGCCCGCCGCGGCTCGGAGATCCTGTGGGATCTCGTGAACAACGAGGACTACATCAACTCGCTGGGCGCCCTCACCGGCAACCAGGCCGTGCAGCAGGTCCGCGCCGGCCTCAAGGCCATCTACCTGTCCGGCTGGCAGGTCGCCGGTGACGCGAACCTGTCCGGCCACACCTACCCGGACCAGTCGCTGTACCCGGCGAACTCGGTGCCGCAGGTCGTCCGCCGCATCAACAACGCGCTGCTGCGCGCCGACGAGATCGCCAAGATCGAGGGCGACACCTCGGTCGACAACTGGCTCGCCCCGATCGTCGCCGACGGTGAGGCCGGCTTCGGTGGCGCGCTCAACGTCTACGAGCTGCAGAAGGCCATGATCGCGGCCGGTGTCGCCGGCTCGCACTGGGAGGACCAGCTCGCGTCGGAGAAGAAGTGCGGTCACCTCGGTGGCAAGGTGCTCATCCCGACCCAGCAGCACATCCGCACCCTGACCTCGGCTCGCCTCGCGGCCGACGTCGCCGACGTCCCGACGGTCGTCATCGCCCGCACCGACGCCGAGGCGGCGACGCTGCTGACCTCCGACGTCGACGAGCGTGACCGTGAGTTCCTCGACGGCACCCGCACCGCCGAGGGCTTCTACGGCGTCAAGAACGGCATCGAGCCCTGCATCGCGCGTGCCAAGGCCTACGCGCCGTACTCCGATCTGATCTGGATGGAGACCGGCGTGCCGGACCTCGAGGTCGCCAAGAAGTTCGCCGAGGCCGTCCGCAGCGAGTTCCCGGACCAGCTGCTCGCCTACAACTGCTCGCCGTCCTTCAACTGGAAGGCGCACCTGGACGACGCGACCATCGCGAAGTTCCAGAAGGAGCTCGGCGCGATGGGCTTCAAGTTCCAGTTCATCACCCTCGCCGGCTTCCACTCGCTCAACTACGGCATGTTCGACCTGGCCCACGGCTACGCCCGCCAGGGGATGACCGCGTTCGTCGACCTGCAGGAGCGCGAGTTCAAGGCCGCCGCGGAGCGTGGTTTCACCGCCGTCAAGCACCAGCGTGAGGTCGGCGCCGGCTACTTCGACGCCATCGCCACCACCGTCGACCCGAACACCTCCACGGCAGCCCTGAAGGGCTCCACCGAGGAGGGCCAGTTCCACTAGGAACCGGCAACCGGATGTAGGTGCGCGGCGGGATCTCGGACGACCAGGTCCCGCCGCCGCCGTATCCACCCCCTGTCAGAACCCCTTTCACGACCCCCCACATGACGAGTAGGAGCTGACGTGACCAGCGAAAAGATTCAGCGCGTCGGCGTGATCGGCGCCGGGATCATGGGCGCAGGTATCGCCGAGGTGTGCGCACGCGCTCATGTCGACGTACTTGTGTACGAGCAGACCCGCGAGCTCGCGGCTGCCGGGCGTGCCCGCATCCTCCGGTCCCTCGATCGCGGTGTCAGCAGCGGCAAGATCACCGAACGGGAGCGTGAGCAGGCCGCCTGGCGGCTGCGCTTCACCTCCGACCTCGGCGACTTCGCCGATCGCCAGCTCGTCGTGGAGGCGGTCGTCGAGGACGAGAAGGTCAAGGCCGAGATCTTCGCGGAACTCGACAAGATCGTCACGGATCCGAACGCGGTGCTGGCGTCCAACACCTCGTCGATCCCGATCATGAAGCTGGGCATCGCCACCACCCGGCCCGAGCGGGTCATCGGCATGCACTTCTTCAATCCGGTTCCGGTGCTGCCGCTGGTCGAGCTGGTCACCACGCTCAAGACCGGCCCCGCGGTCTCCCAGCGTGCGGAGGCCTTCGCCTCCGAGGTGCTCGGCAAGCAGGTCGTCCGGTCCTCCGACCGGGCCGGCTTCATCGCCAACGCGCTTCTCGTGCCCTACCTGCTGTCGGCGATCCGGATGGTCGAGTCCGGCTTTGCCACCAAGGAGGACATCGACAAGGCGATGGTCCTCGGGTGTGCCCACCCGATGGGTCCGCTCGCGCTCACCGATCTGGTGGGCCTGGACACGGTCAAGTCGATCGCCGACTCGATGTACGGGGAGTTCAAGGAGCCGCTGTACTCGGCTCCGCCGCTCCTGCTGCGTATGGTCGAGGCCGGCCTCGTCGGCAAGAAGTCGGGCGCCGGCTTCTACGAATATGCCGACAACGGTCGTGCCGCCAAGAAAGTCAGCTAGGTAGGTAGCACCACACCGCACCTCGGCGCCCGTGTGCCGACAGCACAGCCGTCGCGCTGACTGTCGGGACACGGGCGCGAGGTGCATCGAGGGAAAGGTCGACCCCGAATGGCCAGCACTGCAGACGGATACGGCTCGAGCATCCTCGGGTATCCGCGCATCGGACCCCGTCGTGAACTCAAGCGTGCCCTCGAGGCCTACTGGCACGGCACCGGCACCCGCGACGAGCTCGTCGCGGTGGCCCGCGAGATCCAGGAGTCCACCTGGAGCGAGCTCGCCGCCACCGGGCTCACCCAGGTGCCCGGTAACACGTTCTCCTACTACGATCACGTGCTCGACAACGCGCTGCTGTTCGGTGCGATCCCCGAGCGGTTCCGCCCGCTCGTCGGCGAGCTCGACCCGCTCGACTTCTACTTCACGCTGTGCCGGGGCCGCGAGGACTTCCCGCCGCTCGAGCTGGTCCGCTGGTTCGGCAGCAACTACCACTACCGGCAGCCCGAGCTCGACGAGAACACCACCTTCGCGCTGAACTCGGCGGCGGTGCTCGACGAGTTCGAGCGCGCCAAGGCCCGCGGCATCGACCTGCGCCCGGTCGTACTCGGTCCGGTGTCGCTGCTGCTGCTGTCCAAGGTCTCGCAGACGTCGGAGCAGGACGGGTTCTCCACCCTCGAGCTGCTCGACCGGCTGCTGCCCGAGTACGAGAAGCTGTTCGCGGAGCTCGCGCGCGCCGGCGCCTGGTGCGTGCAGCTCGACGAGCCCTCCTTCACCGAGGACCGCACCCCGGAGGAGCTCGCGGCCTTCGCGCGCGCCTACGACACGCTCTCCCACGCGCCGCTGCGCCCGCGCCTCCTCGTCACAGGCCCCTACGGTCACCTCGGCGAGGCGTTGCCCATCCTGGCCGCCACCAAGGTCGAGGCCATCGGTCTCGACCTGGTCAACGGCCGGATGAGCGCGGAGGAGCTGGCCGCGGTGCCGGGCCTCAAGCGCAAGCGCATCTACGCGGGGGTCGTCGACGGCCGCAACGTATGGAAGGCCGACCGGCACCGCACGCTCGAGTACCTGAGCAGCCTCGCGGCCGTGACGCCCGACCTGGTGGTCTCCACGTCGTGCTCGCTGCTGCACGTGCCCTACGACGTGCTCGCCGAGTACGACATCCCCGGCGACGTGGCGGACCGGCTGGCCTTCGCCAAGCAGAAGGTGGGCGAGGTGGTCTCGCTCGCCAAGGCGCTGACCACCGGCGCGGAGGAGCGGTGGCGCAAGCCGCCGACGTCGGTGCACTTCAAGCAGAAGCACGCGATCCGCGCCCGCGTCAACGCCCTGCGGCCCGAGCACCGGCGCCGCGTCCCGTACGAGGAGCGGCGCGCCGCGCAGCAGGAGCGGCTGAAGCTGCCGCCGGTGCCGGCGACCACGCTGGGGTCGTTCCCGCAGACGGACGAGATCCGCAAGGCCCGCTACGAGCTGGGCGAGGGCCGCATGTCGTGGGACGACTACGTCAAGCGCATCCAGGAGGAGATCGAGTCCACCGTCCGGCTGCAGGAGGACATCGGCCTCGACGTGCTCGTCCACGGTGAGCACGAGCGCAACGACATGATCCAGTACTTCGCCGAGCTGCTCGAGGGCTTCGCCACGACGCACTTCGGCTGGGTGCAGGCGTACGGGTCGCGGTGCACGCGCCCGCCGATCCTCTACGGCGACATCGTGCGGCCGAAGCCGATGACGGTGGAGTGGATCGCGTTCGCGCAGTCGCTGACCGACAAGCCGGTCAAGGGCATGCTCACGGGCCCGGTCACGATGCTGGCGCGGTCGTATGTGCGTCAGGACCAGCCCCTGCACGAGACGGCCGACCAGTTGGCGCTCGCCATCCGCGACGAGATCGCCGACCTCGAGCGGGCGGGCATCGCCATCATCCAGGTCGACGAGCCCGCCATCCGGGAACTGCTGCCGTTGCGGCAGGACGGCCGGGCCGAGTACCTGGACTGGGCGGTCGACGCGTTCCGGCTCGCGACCGGGGGCGCCAAGCCCGAGACGCAGATCCACACGCACCTGACCTACTCCGGTCAGGCGTCGGTGGTCGACGCGATCGAACGGCTCGACGCGGACGTCACGGCGATCGTCGCGACCCGCTCGATCCGCTGGGTGCTCGAGGCCATCAAGGACAAGGCCCTCACGCACGGTGTCGGCCCCGGAGTCTACGAGAGCCGATCGGCACGCATCCCCGACATCGACGAACTCGACGAACTGCTCAGCACCGCAGCGGAATCCGTCGAACTCGACCGCTTGTGGGCGAATCCGGACGGCGGGCTCAAGACCCGGCACTACTGGCAGCTCGAGCCGTCGCTGCGCAACCTCGTCGCCGCCGCACGTCGTCTGCGGCGACGCGCGGCCGGACAG
>NZ_PCZU01000041.1:10076-27150 GCF_002887785.1 Rhodococcus sp. ENV425 | reverse complement strand
CGGCCGGTAGGCATGTCTGCATGACTACCGTTGCCGCGTACGCCGCCACCGCGGCGGACAGCCCCCTCGTCAAGACCACCATCGAGCGGCGTGAGCTCGGTCCGCTCGACGTGCTCATCGAGATCAGGTATGCCGGGATCTGCCATTCCGACATCCACACCGCCCGCAACGAGTGGGGCGGCACCCGCTACCCCGTCGTTCCCGGGCACGAGATCGTCGGGGTGGTGAGCGCCGTCGGCGTCGAGGTGACCAGGCATGCCGTCGGCGATCGCGTCGGCGTCGGCTGCTTCGTCGACTCGTGCCTCGCGTGTGAGGCCTGCACCAGCGGCGACGAGCAGTACTGCACCAACCGGGTCACCGGCACCTACAACGCCGTCGGCCGCGACGGCGAGGTGACCCAGGGCGGATACTCCACCCACATCGTCGTCACCGAGCACTTCGTCCTGAAGATCCCCGACGGTCTTGCGCTCGACTCCGCGGCGCCGTTGCTCTGCGCGGGCATCACCCTGTTCTCCCCGCTCCGGCACTGGGGCGCCGGACCGGGCAGGAAGGTCGCCGTGATCGGGATGGGCGGGCTCGGCCACGTCGGCGTGAAGATCGCCGCGGCGATGGGTGCCGAGGTGACCGTGCTGGGGCACTCGCTGGCCAAGCGGAAGGACGGGCTGCGCTTCGGTGCCGTCGACTACCGCGCCACGACCGATCCGCAGACCTTCAAGGATCTGCGGGGTACGTTCGACCTGATCGTCAATACCGTTTCGGTGAACCTCGACCTGGATGCCTACCTGTCGCTGCTCGCCCGCAACGGCACCCTCGTCGAGCTGGGCCTGCCCGAACACCCCCTCACGGTCCGGGCGTTCTCGCTCGCGCAGAACCGGCGCAGCCTCGCCGGTTCCATGGTCGGCGGCATCCCGCAGACGCAGGAGATGCTCGACTTCTGCGCCGAGCACGGCATCGGCGCGGAGATCGAGGTCGTCTCGGCCGACCGGATCAACGAGGCGTACGACCGCGTCGTCGCGAGCGACGTGCGCTACCGGTTCGTGATCGACGCCGCCACCATCTGAGCCGGGCGGGCAGGTGTGAGACCGCGGCGGCCGGGTACTCCCGCCACGTATCTCGAGACGTGGAGGAAATGTGAAAAAGGCGTTGTACCGGCCCGTGAGCCTCGTGGTGAGTTCCCTGGCGGGCGTTGCTGCCGGCATGGTGTTCCGGAAGGTGTGGGCGCTCGGCGCCGGCCAGGACGATCCGCCGGAGGCCATGGACAGCCGCTTCGGGTGGCGGGAGGTGCTGGTCTCCGCCGCCGTGCAGGGAGCGATCTTCGGTGCGGTGAGCGCGGCGGCGAACCGCGCGAGCGCGGTGGGCTTCCGCCGCGTCACCGGCACCTGGCCCGGGAAGGAATGACGACGCCCGGGGCCTGCGGGTCCTAGAAGCCCTCGCCCAGTTGTTCGCGCAGCTGGGCGAGGGTTTTCGTCAGCAGCCGGGACACGTGCATCTGGGACACGCCGACACGTTCGGCGATCTGGGTCTGGGTCATGTTCCCGAAGAACCGCAGCAGCACGACCGTGCGCTCACGTTCCGGCAGCGCAGCCAGCAACGGGCGCAGTGCCTCGTGGTTCTCCACGTGCGCGAGCGCGGCGTCGTAGTCGCCGAGAGTGTCCGCGAGGGTGACGCCGTCGTCCCCGGCCGGGGCCGGACGGTCGACCGAGACCGCCTGGTACGCGTTGCCGGCGACGAGGCCCTCCGCCACCTCCTCCGGATCGAGGTCCAGCTCGGCGGCGAGTTCGGCAGCCGTGGGGGCGCGGCCCAGGCGCTGTGACAGTTCCCCGGTCGCCTTGCTCAGCGCCAGATGCATCTCCTTCATCCGGCGCGGCACCCGCACCGCCCAACCGGTGTCGCGGAAGTGCCGGCGCACCTCGCCCATGATGGTCGGAACCGCGAAGGACACGAAGTCCGAGCCCCGCTCGGGGTCGAAACGGTCCACGGCGTTGACCAGGCCGAGGCGGGCGACCTGCAGGAGGTCGTCGAATGCCTCGCCGCGGCCGTCGAACCGGCGGGCGATGTGTTCCGCGAGGGGCAGGCATCGTTCGACCAGGCTGTCCCGCAAGACTCCGCGCGCGGGATCGTCCTCGTCGAACGTCACCATTTCCTCGAAGAGGGGGATGACGTCGGCGTATTCGTCGGCGGCTCGGCCGCTGCGCCGTTGGGCGCCGGTCCCCGTCACAGAACAGCGCTGCTGTCGGTCAGGGACACGTCGATCGTGGTGACGGAGCCCTCGTCGGATTCGTCCACGTTCACCTCGACCGAGTCGGCGAGTGCGTTGAGCACATGCCAGCCGAAGGTCCGCGAGTCCGCCGTCAGTCCGCCGTCCACCGTCGGAGCGGACGCGCTGATCCGCAGTGCCGGCGGCATGGCCTGGAACCGGCACGACAACGTTGCGCCCTGCGGGGCCCGGGTGATCAGCCGGGTGCCCGCCTCGTCGATCGCGAGCTTGACGTCGGCCACCGCGTCGAGGTCGAAGCCCTGCTGCAGAGCGATGGCGGCAGCGACCGCGCGCAGGACGGGGAGCTGGCCTGGTTCCGCCCGTACCCGCAACTCCACTACGGGGTGGGTGCGTTCGAGGGCCGAGTCGATCGATGCCGTGTTCGCCATGTGTGTCGTTTCTCCGTTGCGGCAGGTGGGGGCCCGGGCGAGCGGGTGTTCTTGGCGAGACTACCCGCGGCGCGGGGTTCTCAATCATGCGGAAACGCGCGCCGCCGGGGCGGCGCCGCGCCAGGTCGATCCGCCCTTTGCGGTGCCGCAGGGGCTGCCGTAGGGTATGGGTGAGGTTGAGCACACAGCCTGACTCGGAGGCGCCGCACATCCGCGGTGACCGGTGTCGGTGCGGTCCCCGCTCTGTCGACGCTTCCATCCTCTTTCCACGATGGGAAGCTCATGTCTGTCGTTTCTCAGCGCAAAGTCACATCGCTGTGGGTCACCCGATCGGATCGCTCACCGGTCTCCTTCCATACGTCCGCGGGTGCCGATTTCTCCACGGAGAGAATCAGTTCCGGCCTCGTCCGGGTCGCCGTGGCGGGCGAGCTCGACATGCGCAACGCCCCGGCGTTGCGCAGCTACGCCGGCGACCAGCTGCGCCCGTCGTCGCGCCTGGTGCTCGATCTTTCCGACGTGGAGTTCTTCGGGTCGGCGGGCCTGACCGTGTTCGACGAGCTCGACACCTTGGCCCGGCGCCGAAGTTCCCGGTGGGCCCTCGTGGGCGGACGGCCGGTACACCGGCTGTTGCGGGTGCTCGGCGACCCCGTCCACGCGCACGCCTCGCTCGAGAGTGCGATCCACGCCCTGCGAGTTCCGGCCTGATCCGGCTCTCCCGAAGCGAACCCCCCGTCGGGGCGCGGGGTCACACCGGCTTCGGCAGCTTCGGCGGGCGGTTGCCGCGGGGATCGACCGCCAGGACGAGCAGCAGCACACCCAGCACCAGGTGCAGCCAGTTGTCGGCCGCGTTGACCGGCACCACGTTGGCGTGGCTGTCGTGGCCGAGGACCATGCCGAAGGCCGACAACGCGAGGTACCCGGCGCCGCCCGCGATCAGGTAGATCCGCGACGCGCGGATCCCCCGGGCGGCGAGGATCCCCGCCGCCCCGTAGGCGAGGTGCAGCACGTTGTGGGCGATCGAGACCCGGAACAGGCCCAGCAGATGCGCATTCGACTCCTGCCCCGCGAGGGCCATCGAGCCGTACCCGCTGGTCAGTCCGGGCACGAATCCGAGCACCCCGATGAGGAGGAACACGATGCCGATCGCGAAGGCGTAACCCTGGATCCGGGTGCGCTGCACCCTGGGATACGGGCTGGATCGGATCATCGTTCCTCCATCGGGGTGCGCGGGGCACCGCGCCCCGGGACGCAGGGATAGCCCGGGCGGGTCGCCCCGAAACCCCCGGGCGGGTCGCCCTCGAAATCCCGTCCGGTCGTCGTCTGAGCGGTTCAGCCCCCGACGAGGACGCCGGACGAGATCGACCCGTACACCAGGGTCAGAACCATCAGCCCCCAGCCCGTGCCGTGCCAGATCGGCCACGTCCCGCCCGAGCGCCACACCCGGTAGGTCTGCACGAATGCACCGACGGCCCCGAGGAGCAGGATCGCCGTGGGGCCGACGGCCAGGACGAGCCGCGCAGGGTCGGTGCACACGAGGAATTCCTCGTCGGCGCATCGGTCACCGCTCGCGGCGGCCCAGATCACGACCGCCGCCATCAGCAGCAGGGCGGCGGCGACGATCACGGCCGCGTACCGCACCGCTGCGCGGGCGGCGCGCGGGTCCCGCCATCGCTTCTCCACATCCTGCGTCACAGCACCTCCCTACGCCCGGTCGGCGCGGTCGGTGAGCGCTGCCTGACCCGATTGCCGGGCGCAGTGCGCGCAGCAATACATGGTGCCGTCGGCCTCGACCCCGTGCCCGAGAATGCGGCAACCGCAGTGGGCGCACTGCGGGGCCATCGCCTGTGCGGCACACTCGAAACTGTCGAACGTGCCCGAGACGTCGCCGCGGGTGACGGTGAAGGTCTTGTCGTAGTCGTTGCCACAGGTGTCGCACGTGGTCATCACGGTCCTCCTCTCCGATATCTGTCCTCCGGATCGGGTGCCCCACCCTCGGTTACGTCAAACGGCGCACACCGTCGTCGCCGGCCGGATCCGCCGGGCCGGCGACGATCAGGTACCAGCGCGCCAGATCTGCGCGACGTCGAGCCCGGCGGGGGTGTGGCACCGGGCCCGACACCGGCTCGGGCTCCGTCTCCGGTCTGCCGGCCCCGAGCCGCGGATGCGGAACCGATTCCCGCCCACGGGGATTCTGACGATCGGTGCGATCGTGCTGATCGTCGTCCTCTTTCTCGTGGTGATCGTGGGGATTCTGATGTAGGTGGCGCAGTCCTGCACGATTTGCCGGGGTGCCGGCGGGGTACCCGTGGTTCGCAAGTGAGGAACGCCGACTGAGGGAGAGTCGCATGGCAGAGAACACGAGCGGTCCGAGCGAAGGCGTCAAGGGCGTCGTCGAAGACGTCAAGGGAAAGGCCAAGGAGGCGACCGGCGCCGTCGTCGGCAACGACGAACTCACCCGCGAGGGACGGGCCCAGCAGGACAAGGCCGACAGCCAGCGCGAGGCCGCGAAGAAGGAAGCCGAGGCGGAGAAGGCACGCGCCGACGCCGAGGTCGACGAGGCGCGCCAGCGCTCGCATCAGCAGTGAATCCGCATCAGCAGTGAATCGGTGACCGGCCGCGCAGGCGGTCGCGCCGTCGTTCGTCCACGACCCGGGGGCCGTTCGGCTCCCGGGTCTTCGCCCCGGAGGAGGAGCGATGCGTATCCTGACGTTCGTTGTGCTGGTGTGGCTGGTGATCGGTGCGATCGCCGCCGGGCAGCGGGGGTACTTCACGGAAGCCGAGCAGAGCTGCGCCGACTTCGCCACCGTCGCGGTGACGGTGATCGCGGGGCCCCTCAACTACGCCGGAGTCAATCCGAAGGTGGAGTGCGAGCTTCCGCAGCCGAGTCCGTGACCGGACCCGCGGGCTGCCGCGGCGACGGGATCCGCTCGTGCGCGGTCATGAGCAGATGGTCGAAGGCGGTGCGCAGCGTCGCCGGTGCGTCGAGTCCGGTGGTGACGTCCCGGACGAGTTGCTCGGCGAGCGTGCGGAGCTTGACATTCGACTCCTGGGACCGCCAGGCGAGGATCTCGAAGGCGCGGTCCGCCGGAATCCCGTAGACCGCCATGAGCATGCCCTTGGCCTGTTCGATGATTGCGCGGTGGTGGGCGAGCACCGAGATCGCCTCGTCGACGCTCTCCCGGACCTCCTCCTCGTACGCGTCGGACAGGTCCAGGTAGAACCCGGCCGTGCCGATCACCCGCCCCCGCTCGTCGAGCAGGCGGTCGCCGACCACGACGACGGGCCGGACCGTCCCGTGCGCGTCGATGATGCGGTGCCGGCTGCTGAACGGCTCGCCGTTCCGCTGCATAGCGCCCAGCACGGCTGCGACGTGGGCCTTGTCCTCGGGATGCTTGTGCTTGAGCAGCAGGTCGGTGGTCGGCCGTACGGTCCCCGGGGCGTACCCGTGCATCCGCGCCACGTCGTCCGACCATTCCCACCTGTCGTCGTCGATCAGGTAGCGGAAACTCCCGACCCGCTGCGGCTTCCCGCTCGCGAAGACCCGTTCGAAGGCGTCGTCCACCGGCGTGTCGCCGGCGTCCACGATCGGTTCCCTCATGCAACGATTATGCCTCCGGTGACGGGCACTACCGCTGCGGGATCGCGTGAGGTGAGGTGGTCTAGCCGGCGTGTTGCTCGGCGTTCGCGAACACTTCGACGAGGGTGGCGCAGAAGGCGGGCAGATCCCTCGGATTGCGGCTCGACACCAGGTTCCCGTCGACGACCACTTCCTCGTCGACCACGTTCCCGCCCGCGTTGCGGATGTCCGTGCGGACGCTGGGGTAGGACGTCAGCGTCCGCCCCCGGACCACGTCGGCCTCGACCAGCGTCCAGGGGCCGTGACAGATCACCCCGACGGGCCGGCCCGACTCGACGAAGTCCCGCACGAACGCCACGGCGGCGGGATCCTGGCGCAGATGATCGGGGTTCGTGGTACCGCCGGGCAGGATCAGCGCGTCGAAGTCCGACACCGACGCCTCCGACACCACCTGGTCGACCGGGTGCCGGCCGGCCGCGTGCACGTCGGACTTCATGGCCTGGATCTCGCCGGGTTCGAGCGACAGCAGGCGCACCGTGCCGCCCGCCTCCTCGACCGCCCGGCGCGGCTCCACCAGCTCGACCTCCTCGACGCCGTTCGTGGCGAGGACGGCGACCGTGCGTCCCGCCAGCCGGCCGTTCCCTGAAGCGCTCATCGCGAAGTCGTCCTTTCGTCGTGGGAAGGTTCCCCGATCGCGTACCCGAGGCCGGCGACCGGGAAACGTCACTCCGGTGCCAGATCCCGGGTGGCAGGGCCTTCGAGCAGGCGCCCGTCCGCGGCGAAGCGGGAGCCGTGCAGCGGGCAGTCCCAGGAGGCTTCCGCGTCGTTCCATCGCAGCACGCCACCGAGGTGGGGACACACTGCGGACACCCGGTGCGTGGTGCCGTCGACGGTGCACACCCCGACCGGGCGGAGCTTCTCCCGGCGTACCGTGCCGCGGCCCTCCGGCGGGGACGCGCCGTCGCCGGACAACTCGGCCCGCACCCATCCGCGCGTCATCTCCACCGCGACCGCGGCATTGAGCCGGGTTGCTGCCGGAAGATCGAAAAGCTGTGTGGGACTCCAAGCCTGGAACGCCGACCCCCATTCCGGAGCCGGCTCGCCGAGAATGCGGGCCGACAGCAACCGCGCCGCCGCCACCGCGTTCGTCATGCCCCACTTGCCGTAGCCGGTGCCCACGAGCAGCCGATCGTTGCCGGGCAGCAGCGGGCCCACATACGGCAGGTGATCGAGCGTCGCATAGTCCTGCGCCGACCAGCGCGCCACGGTCTTCGCGCCCGGGAAGTGGCGGCCCGTCCACGCCACGAGATCGTCCGCGGCGCCCCGATGGTCGTGTGCACGCCCGACGGTGTGGCCGTTGCCGCCGACGAGGAAGTACCGCCCCCCGTAGGCCGTGCGCAGCGACCGCGTCGGCGAATCCACCGACAGATACATCCCGCTCGGAATGTCGCCCGGTACCTCGAACGCGGCCGCGTACGACCGCTGGGGCTCGAGCCGGGCGAAGAACCCGCCGCGGTCGAGGATCGGCGTCCCCGTCGCCAGCACGATGTGCCCGGCCCGCACCTCACCGTGATCGGTGACCGCGACGCATCCGTTCCGGTCCGAGCGGACCTTCCGGACCCGGCAGCCGGTGAACAGGGCGCCGCCGCGCTCCCGCAGTTCGCGGGCCAGTTCGTGCAGCAACGGCATCGGATCGATCTGCGCCTGATCCGGCAGCGTCACCGCCGCGGCCACGGGGTACGGCAGTTCCGTCTCCGTCGTCATGCGGGCGTCGAGACCGGCCGCGCGGCAGGCCTCGTGCTCGGCGCGCACCGTGGCCACGCCCTCCTCGCCGGCGCTGTAGGTGAAGGCGGCCGCGGATTCGATCGGCAGGCCCCGCTCCCGGCACAGCTGCACCACCCACCGTTGCGCCTCGAGGTTGCCGGCCACGTAGTTTCGCAGGACGTCGCGGGAATGGCCTCTGGCGATGCTGGAGAGGGTGCTGCCCTGCAGCAGGCTGATCTTGCCGGTGGTGTTGCCGGTGGTGACGGCGCCGACCGTGCGGGCCTCGAGGACGGCCACGCGGTGTCCGGCGCGCGCGAGCAGGAGGGCGGTGGCCATGCCGGTGAGGCCCGCGCCGACCACCACGGTGTCGAAGCGGGCCGGGCCCTCGGGCCACGGCGTGTCGTCGGTGCGGGCGGTGTCGGTGCGGGAGAGCCACAGTGAGGTCACCTGTGAGGGATGCCCCGTGCCGCGCCCGGGAAACCCGCGCTGGTCACCGGTCCTGCGCCGGGCCGGTCGAGGTTTGCGCCCCGTCGTGCGGGGTAGGCGGTACCGAGCCGGCAGTGCGTCATGGTGCCGGTCCGGCAGTGCGCCGCGCAGTCCACGACGAGAGGTGCCCGGACCACCGGGCGGGAGGATCGGCGATGAAAGCAGTGACATGGCAGGGCAAGCGGAAGGTGAGTGTCGATACGGTCCCCGACCCGAGGATCGAGCAGCCCACCGATGCGATCATCCGCGTCACCACCACCAACATCTGCGGTTCGGATCTGCACCTGTACGAAGTGCTCGGACCGTTCATGTCGCCGGGGGACATCCTCGGCCACGAGCCCATGGGGATCGTGGAGGAGGTCGGTTCCGAGGTCACCTCGATCAAACCCGGCGACCGCGTGGTCATTCCGTTCCAGATCTCGTGCGGCAGTTGTTTCATGTGCGGGGACGGCCTGTTCTCCCAGTGCGAGACCACCCAGGTCACCGAGCAGGGCACCGGCGCGGCGCTGTTCGGGTATTCGAAGCTGTACGGGAGCGTGCCCGGTGGCCAGGCGCAGTATCTGCGTGTGCCGCATGCGGATTCGACCCACATCTCGGTTCCGGAGGGGCCGCCGGACTCGCGGTTCGTCTACCTGTCCGACGTGCTGCCCACCGCCTGGCAGGCCGTGGAGTACGCGCATGTACCCGACGGGGGTTCGGTGACGGTGCTCGGCCTCGGGCCCATCGGCGAGATGGCCGGACGGATCGCCGTGCACCGCGGCCACCGGGTGATCGGTGTCGACATGGTGCCCGAGCGGCTCGCGCGCGCCGCCACCCGCGGCATCGAGACCATCGACCTGAAGGAGGCCGGGAACTCGCTGGGCGAGATGATCCGCGACCGCACCGGCGGCCGCGGCACCGACTCGGTGATCGACGCGGTCGGCATGGAAGCGCACGGGTCACCCGTCGCCACCGCCCTGCAGACCGCGACGGGGCTGCTGCCGTCCGCGTTGTCCGCGCCGCTGATGACCCACGTCGGTGTCGACCGGCTGCACGCCCTCTACACCGCGATCGACGTGGTGCGCCGGGGCGGCACCCTCTCGCTCAGCGGCGTGTACGGCGGCATGACCGACCCGATGCCGATGATGACCCTGTTCGACAAGCAGATCCGGCTGCGGATGGGTCAGGCGAACGTCAACCACTGGGTGCCGCAGATCATGCCGCTGCTCACCGACGACGATCCGCTCGGAGTGGACACCTTCGCCACGCACCGGTTGCCGCTGTCGGACGCCCCGCACGCGTACGAGATCTTCCAGCGCAAGCAGGAGGGCGCGATCAAGATCCAGCTCGAGCCCTGACCGGTGCCGCCGGCGTCACACCAGATCGGCCGCGGTACGCGGCAGATCCGCGGTGTCGACGTCGGCGGCCTCGAATGGGGAGCGCAACGCCGTCGCGGTCGCCCAGCCCTGGGCGAGCAGGCCCGCGTCGGTGTCCTCGGCCTCGTCGGCCCGGATGTCGCTGAAGGTCACGGTGACGTACTGGCGCTCCCCGTCGTCCGGGTCCTGGTCGGTTTCGCCGATGTCGGCCTGCACGGCGCCGAACGCCGCGAGCGGTGCCGTGCGCAGGCCGCGCAGTTCGCTCAGCGGGATGTCGGGCACGTTGACGTTGAGCACCGTGCCGGGCGTGCCTTGCGTCAGCACCCACTGCAGGGCGTGCCGGGCGACGACCTCGGCACCCTCCCAGTGCTCGTGGACCGAACCGGACAGCGAGACCGCCAGGGCCAGGCTGCCGTGGTTGGCTCCGGTGAGCGCCGCGCCGACCGTGCCGGAGTGCAGGATCGCGTGGCCGGTGTTGGGGCCGTGGTTGATTCCCGACAGGACGATGTCGGGTTTGGGGCCGAACGCCCCGTACATCGAGACGAAGGCGATCAAGGCCGGCGACGCCTCGACGGCGAGCACCGTCGTGTCCGGCAGGTCCGGGAACGCCCGCGGCGCGACGACGAGCCGGCCGTCCTCCTCGAGTGCGCTGAGCGACGCGCTGGCGCCGCTGCGCTCGGCATGGGGGGCGGCCACCACCACGTCGAGACCGGCGTCCACCGCCACCCGGGCGAGCACCGAGATGCCGTGGCTGTCCACCCCGTCGTCGTTGACGATCAGCGCTCTCACGTTCCTACCTCCCGCTCTTCCCCTTCGCGAACGGCCGGACCTCGACGCTCTCGGCGACCTTGTCGACGAGTTCTCGCTGTCCCGTGGCCAACCCGTGCCGCGTGACGTTGACGGCGCCCGCCGCGGCACCGAGCTGCAGGGCTTCGACCATCGTGGCTCCGGCGGCCAGCGCGGCGCCCATCCCGGCGGTCATGGAGTCGCCGGCGCCGCGGTGGTCGGCGATGTTCAGCGGCGGCGCGACGACTTCCCACAGCTCGCCGTCGACGAGGGCGAGGGCGGGGTCGCCGGCGCGGGACAGCACCACGTTGCGGGCGCCCTGCGAGACGAGTTCCTTCATGGCCACGGTGAGGTCGTCGACGTCGTCGGACTTGGCCCTGCCGTCCTCGAGGAGATCCTCGTGACTGACCTTGAGCACGGCGAGACCGCCCTCGAGCGCCGCGGTCATGGTGGGGCCGGACAGGTCGGCGACGACGGGAACACCCAGGGCGGTCAGGTCGGCCGCCAGCCGGGTGTAGACGTCGTGCGGCACCGCCTGGTCGGAATGCGGGCCACCGAGCAGCGCCACGTCCGCCTCGAGGCCCTCGGCCAGCGCCGCGCCGAACAGGTCGTCGGCCTCGTGCCGGTTGAGCGTCGGCGGCGGAACCTCCACGATCTCCTCACGCTCACCCCCGCGGCGGTCGTGCACGTACGAGCCGTTCTGGCCGGCGGTAAACACCGATCGCACCGATACGCCTTCCCGTGCGATGAGATCGCTGACGACGGGGCCGGTCTCGCCGCCGAAGGTGCCGCACAGCCGCACCTTCAGGCCGAGTGTGACCGCCATGCGGGCGATCCAGAAGCCCTGCCCGCCGGCGTGGACGTGCAGTTCCGGGACATCCGACGGCGACGACTCGATGGTGACGGTGAGCAGGGGAGTGGGTGCGAAGACGAAGGCGGAGGGCGCGCTGTCGTCGTTGCCGTCTCGGGGAGCGGGGTTCATGCATGTCCTTCGAAATGGGGAGGAGACGGCGCCCGCGGTGGCGGACGCGCGGTTCGCGTTGCGGTGCGGCCTCGCTCAGGCCGTATCGCCGGGGGAGTCGGCGAGGACGGGATCGTAGACGGGGGCGTTCGGCACCTCGGGCGGGCGCACATTGGCGCCGAGCGAGTACGCGAGGTGCCCGCCCAGCAGGCCGCCCAGCCCGATCAGTATGGTGCCGGCGGCGCTCAGCGTCACCGCGCCGGCGGCGCTACGCGTCACCGCGCCGGGACCGGAACTGCGGCGGCGCTGGCGGTAGGACAGGGCCATGAGGGCTGCTCCGGCGCCGTTGACGGCCGCGTGGATCAACCCCACCCGGCGCTGCACGGTGTCGGTGTGCACCCAGTCGACCCAGCCGGCCAGAACCGTCGGCGGCGTCGCCAGCAGACCGAGCCCGATCAGCCGCCGCGCGGTCTCGGGTTGTCGCAGGGCGTCGAAGACGCCGGCCGCGGTCCACGCCCCGATGGGGACGGCCACCAGCGCCGGGTGCAGCGGGTGGCCCACGGGAGCGCCGTGCAGCACGGCCCCGATCGGGCTGTCCGCCAGCCGCCCGACCTGCTTCCGCAGCACCTCGGCGGGACCGTCCAGCCACGCCGCCGACTCCGTCCCGGAATACAGGATCTCCATCTGCGAGTCCGTCATGCCCACGGGCATACCCCGCCCCGACCGGGTGAAACCTGCCAGACGGGTGTACGACGCAGATCGGCGGGGTATCTCCTGCGATCATGAGACAGCGCATCGTGATCACCGGCGCCAGCGGCAACGTCGGCACCGCCCTGCTGCGGCGCCTCGCCCGGCGATCGGAGCCGCCGGAGATCGTGGCCGTCGCCCGGCGCGTGCCACCGCCCACCGACCCCTACGACGGCGTGACCTGGCACAGCGTCGACCTCGCCGCACCCGGCGCCGAGACCGGGCTGCGCCCCCTCCTCGAAGGGGCCGACGCCGTCGTGCACCTGGCCTGGGGTTTCCAGCCCTCGCACCGGCGGGACTATCTGCGCCGGACCGGAGTGGACGGCACCGCCGCCGTGATCGGGGCGACCCTCGCCGCCGGCGTCGGACACCTGGTGCACATGTCCTCCGCCGCGGTGTACGCGGCCGGGGCCTACGGCCGGGCGGTCGACGAGTCGTGGCCCGCGACCGGCATCGAATCGTGCGCGTACAGCGTCGACAAGGTCGCGGCGGAGCGGCTGCTCGACGAGCGGATCGAGGGCGCGGCCGCGGCGCCGATCGTCACCCGTTTCCGGCCGGGCTTCATCGGCCAGTATGCGGGCGGCAGCGCGCTGCGCCGCTACGCGGTGCCGGGATACGTGCCCGACGTCGTGCTCCGTCACCTGCCGTTGCTGCCCGTGGACCCCGGAACTGCGATCCCCGCCGTGCACGCCGACGACGTGGCCGCCGCGCTCGATGCCGCCCTGGAGCGGCGGGTGCCGGGCGTGTTCAACCTCGCGACCCCCGAACCGCTGCGTGCGGGCGACATCGCCGGGGCGTTCGGGGCCCGTGCGATCCCCGTACCGCGGCAGGTGCTGCGGGCCGTCGTCGAGGCGACCTGGCAGGTCCACCTGCAACCGATCGCCGGCGGATGGATCGACCTGGCCTACAACACCCCGATGCTCGACTGCGACCGGGCCCGCCGAGACCTGGACTGGGCACCGACCGTTCCGGGCCCCCAGGTGTGGCGCGAGGCCATCGCGGGTATGCAGGCCGAGGCCGGCACCGACAGCCCGGTCCTGCGCAGTCGCGGGCCGCTCGAGACGATGAGCGTCCTGCTCGGCCGCGGGACCGTCGGGCGCCGCGTGCCGCCGTGACCACTCGCGGCGGAGCGACGAGAGAGGGTATCGGGATGAGCGAAACAGCGCAGCGCGACACCACGGCGACGCCGCAACAGGTGTGGGATGTCCTCGCCGACGGCTGGTCGTACGCGGGCTGGGTGGTGGGCGCCTCCCGCATCCGGGCCGTGGACGACGCGTGGCCGGCGGTGGGCAGCCGCATCCACCACTCGGTGGGGGTGTGGCCCGCCCTGCTGAACGACCATACCGAGGTGGTGGAATCGATCCCCGGCAGGGAGCTGAAGCTGCGTGCGCGGGCGTGGCCGGCCGGGCAGGCCGAGATCACCATGCGCCTGCACGAGCGGCCCGGGGGGTGCCGGATCGAGATGGCCGAGAAGGCTGCCGCCGGCCCGGCTCAGTTCGTACCCGGTGCGATCCAGGCCCGGCTGGTGCTGCCGCGCAACGTCGAGTGCCTGCGCCGGCTCATGCTCATGGCCGAACACGCCACGGAGCCGAAGGGCGTCGGAGAGTGAGCACCGAGACCGTCGACGCCGTCGTCGTCGGCGCCGGCCAGAACGGCCTGACCGCGGCGGCCGTGCTCGCCGACGCCGGCTGGGACGTCGTGGTGCTCGAGGAGCAGCACGAGATCGGCGGCGCCGTCCGCACGGCGGAACTGCATCCGGGCTTCCGTATGGACCTGTTCAGCGCCTTCTACCCCCTCGCGGCGGCGTCCCCGGCGTTCCGCGCGCTCGACCTCGCGTCGCACGGGCTGCGGCTGCGGCGGGCGCCGAGGGTGTACGGGCACGCCGCCGGGCCGGACGACGAGGACGCCGCGGTGGTCTACCCGGACGTCACCGAGACCGCGGCGGAACTCGAACGGCGCCACCCCGGCGACGGGACCACCTGGATCCGCCTGGCCGAGCAGTGGAAGGGCATCCGTGAGCCCTTCCTGAGCACCCTTTTCGAGCCGTTCCCACCGGTGCGCGGCCCGGCGGGGCTGATCCGCCGGCTCGGCACCGCGGACGCACTGCGCTTCATGCGGATGCTGGCGCTGCCCGCCCGCCGGATGGCCCAGGAACTGTTCGGCGGTGAGCACGCGCGGCTGCTGCTGCTGGGCAACGCCATGCACGCCGACACCCCCGTGGACTCGGCGGGCAGCGGAATCATGGGATACGTCCTGACCATGCTCGCCCAGGACGTCGGCTATCCGGTGCCCGAGGGCGGCGCCGGGGAGCTCGCGGCGGCCCTGGCGCGGCGCGGCGAACGCAGCGGGGCCCGGATCCTGTGCGGCCGGAAGGTCACCGGCATCGAGGTCGGCGGCGGTGTGGCGACCGAGGTCCGCACCGAGCAGGGGGAGCGGTTCCGGGTACGGCGCGCGGTACTGGGCGACGTGTCCGCGCCGGCACTGTTCGGTTCGCTCCTGCCCGCGGACGCCGTGCCCGCCGCGGTCCGCGACGACCTGCGGCGCTTCGAGTGGGACACGCCCGTGGTGAAGGTGAACTACGCGTTCGACCGGCCGATTCCGTGGCGCTCGCCGGCGCTCGCGACGGCCGGGACCGTCCACCTCGGCGCCGACGCCGACGGTCTCGTGCACTGGTCGGCCGACCTCGCGACCGGCCGCGTCCCGGAGCATCCCTTCATCATCTTCGGCCAGATGACCACCACAGATCCCGCCCGCTCGCCGGAGGGAACGGAAAGCGCCTGGGCGTACACGCATCTGCCGCGCGGTGTCGCCGACGACGCCTCCGCGGAGGAACTCGCCCGGCGCGTCGACGCCGAACTCGAGGCGCACGCGCCGGGGGTGCTGAGCTCGGTCGTGCACCGCAGCGTGCAACGCCCGCGCGACCTCGAGGCCGCCAACGCGAACCTCGTCGGGGGGGCGGTCAACGGCGGCACCGCCCAGATCCATCAGCAGCTCGTGTTCCGGCCGTTGCCCGGCTTCGGTGGTCCCCGCACGCCGGTCGAGGGTGTGTACCTGGCCGGCTCGTCCACCCATCCCGGCGGTGGCGTCCACGGGATGTGCGGGTGGAACGCGGCCCGGGCGGCCCTGCGCGACCACGGCGTGGGCGGCAGGGTTCGGCGGCGGCTGAACGGGGCGATCTCGGACGTGCTGATGCGCAGCTGAATTCCCGGTGCCCTTGCCGAACGCGGAGATTCACACGTTTCGGGGTTGAGCGATTCGCCGACGGGGTATCAGAAGTCATGGGAACGCCAGTGGGAACACCGATCCGGCAGGTGTACAACCCTTCCCTCGTGCCGCGGGCGCTGCGCGAGGTGGAAGGCGGAGTCGCCGCAATCGCCGCGGGCATCTGCGTGATCGCCGCCGTCGGCGTGGGTGTGCTCTCCGCTTCCGCCGTCACGGGCATCGGGGCCGGACTCGCCGTGGCGGCGGGACTGTCGTTCATGCTCGGTTCGCTGGCCCCGACCGGGGCGGCGCCGGCCGGCGCGCGCCGGGAGCCCGACCGTGCCGTGCCCTCGTTGTTCCGCAACCGTCCGGACGGGGCCGCGGCTCCCGCATCGCGGCGCACCGCCCTCACCGCCGTCACCGCCTTCCGCCCGCACCACGTTTCGGGCGGCCGCTTGGAGGGGTACTCCCACGTATGACAACGACGTCTCGCCCGGAGTCCAACGTGTCCCTCACCCGGTCCACCCACGGGGGCCGTGCCGTCGCAGCCGGGGTCCGGTAACGTGCCGGCGCCCAGGAGGGTGTGGCGACTGCCCGGTGTGTACCGCCCGCAGGAGGATTCGCATCTGCTCGCCGGCGCGCTCGATCGTGCGGCGGCACCCCCCGGCGCCAAGGTGCTCGACTTCTGCACCGGCACAGGGTTCATCGCCGTGTCGGCGGCCATGTCCGGTGCCGGGTCCGTGACGGCACTGGACATCGCTCCCCGGGCGGTCCTCGCGGCGCGTATCAACGCGCGGTCGCGGCAGCTTCCCATCCGGGTCCTGCGCGGCGGACTGGACGAAGCCGACCGGCACGGACCGTTCGACGTGGTGCTGTCCAATCCGCCCTACGTACCGCACGCAGCCGGGGACGGTGACGCCCGCTGGGATGCCGGTGCCGACGGGCGGGCGGTGCTGGACCCGCTGTGCCGGAGCCTGCCGAACCTGTTGTCTCCCGGCGGTTTCGCTCTCGTCGTGCATTCGGAGTTCTCCGGGGTGGACGAGACGCTCGTCCGGTTGCGCGACGGCGGTCTCAAGGCCTCCGTCGTGGCGCGTCGCCGGATCCCGTTCGGGCCCGTGATGCGCAGCCGCGCCGGGTATCTGCGGGCGCGTTGCGAACTGCCCGCGGGCGTCGACACCGAGGAAGTGGTGGTGATCCGTGCCGATCGAACACACTGCCCGTGAAGTAGCCACGGACGGCAGCCCCCGGGACACGTCTCCCGGGGGCGTCGCTGTACCCGAGTTGTGCCCGGGACTGCGGGTGGAGGGTCTCGCGGGGGCGGAGCCCAGGGTCGTCCGCCTGGTCCGCGGCGGTCCAGTCCTGGTCGAGGGCCCGGTCCGCATCGTGGCCGAGGACGGCGACGAGGTGGAATCGGACCGGTTCGTCGTCGCGATCTGCCGGTGCCGTCGCAGCGAGCGGTACCCGCTGTGCGACACCAGCCACCGCCGGCCCCGGCGCGATTCACGCTGAGACCCGCCCGTTTCCGGCCGGGGCACCGGTTGTGCCGGGTGC
>NZ_PCZU01000041.1:0-10033 GCF_002887785.1 Rhodococcus sp. ENV425 | reverse complement strand
CCCCGCAACGCGTTTACGTGTCGTCACGCGTCACGTGTCAATACCAGTACTTCCGGCCGCCGACAGCCCGGCCCGTTGCTCCGAGGATCGCCAGGATTGCGCCAACCACCAGGAGAATGATCCCGAGGACATACAGGATCGAGATGTTGGTGAGGAAACCCACCACGAGCAGAATCAAACCCAGAACGATCATGAGTATCACCTCGCTGTCGGTGCCCGTTGCCGGTCGGATCCGGGCCGTGCAGAGGGGATACCCGCATCGGATGTGCCGAAACCTCGCGAACCTCTCGTTGTGAGAGGGATGTGCACTTCGCGTCGATCCGTGGCGCGCGGACGGCGCCGGTGGCATTGTCGGGTGCATGCCTACTTCGGAGAACCCCGGGGACAGCGTTCCCGGCGAGTACAGCGTCGACGACGAGGACCAGTTGCAGCCGGAGGATTCCCTGATCGACCGCGGTGTCGACGACGTCCTCGACGAGGGATTCTCGCCCATGGAACGGCCCGTCGGCCTCGAACGCCACGAGACCTTGGACGAACGGCTCCGCGAGGAGGAGCCCGAACGCGAGGACGACGAGGGGGAGAACGAGTTCCGCAGCTCCGTCGCCGAGGCGGGCCGGGCGCGCGCGGGACGCCTCGTCGCGCCGGACGAGGGCACCGCGGAGGACGTGGATTCCGAGCTGTTCGGCACGGACGTAGGGATCGACGGGGGCGCGGCCTCCGCCGAGGAAGCGGCCGTCCACCTGATCGAGGAGGAGGAGCCCGACCGGCAGGACTGAACGGCGGCCGCCCGGCACCCGAGAACTCGGATGCCGGGCGGCGATCGGCCGGAGGGACGCTCAGACGGCTCCGGCGCCGAGCAGGGACGACTCGTCGTCGTTCCACCGCTCGAGCACGTAGGCGGCGAGCCGGCCCTCGAGGTATTCCATCGCCTCCGCGCCGAACGCGATGTCGCCCGCGCAGCGCGGATCCCGTTCCACCAGATCGCCCACCACGTCGTAGCGCAGCACCTGCTCGTGCACCGCGTCCGCCTCGATGTGCTCGGTGTAGAAGTGGATGCAGGCGCTCGGCGCGCCGAGGCGTTCGAGGCCGCGTGCCATGCGGCGCGCCATCGGGGAGGAGGTGATCTCCGCGGAGGCGAACAACCCCACGAGCTTCGGGGTGTGTGCGCGGTGCAGCCCGCACAGGGACATGAAGTTCACCGTCGCGAGCGTCTCCGCCGGCACCCGGTCCAGATACGCCAGGTATCCCGGATCGAGTCCGGCCGCGGCGAGCAGGTCGAAGTAGAGGGTCGAGTGCATGCGGTCGGCCCGGCCGCCGCCGTACTCGTCGAACTCCACCGCGACGAGCGCCGCTTTCGCCCGGCCCGTGAGCCGGGGGATGGCGAACGAGTGCGGGTCGGCCTCCTTGAGGTGGTAGACGGACCGGTGCACGAAGAACTCGCGCACCTGCTCCCAGGTGCCGCGTTCGCAGATGTGGTGGGATACGCCCCACGCGTCCTCGGGTTCGCGGCACAGGTCGTCGAGCACCCGCTGGGGATCGTTGCCCGAGGGCACGTCGGCGTGCAGCCGGTCCAGGAACAGCCCCTCGAGGCCGGCCCGGACGGTCAGCGGGCCCGGCGCCCATTCCCAGCCCGCGTCGACTCCGTCGAACCCGCGGTAGGACAGTTCGTACAGCACCGTCAGGGCCAGCTGGGCGTCCTCGCCGTAGGGGTCGATCCCGGCCACCTCGATCGGCCAGATCGCGGTATCGGCCGGACGCGCGAGCCGCTCGATCACCTCTCGGGAGACAGGGCCCCGGGCCCGCGGAAGGGCGGAGGACTGCATCACGACGGTCGGCGAATTCGCAGGCATGTGCGCGGATACCCGGACCCGATTCGTGCGAAACGCCCTGCGGCGCGCGGGTGTGGGACGGGTTCGCGCGGGTATCCGCCCGGGCATGAACGGTGACAACAGCGACAACGAGAACACGGCGCCCGGGGGCGAGGACGTCGAGCGCCCGCCCCACACGATCGACTATCCCGGTGCGACGGCCGACATGGCCGAGCGGCCCCGCGACGAGATGCGGGACTACCGGGGCCGTGACCTGCTCGCCGGACGCAAGGCCCTGATCACCGGCGGCGACTCCGGCATCGGGCGCGCGGTGGCGGTGGCCTTCGCGAAGGAGGGAGCCGACGTCGCGATCGCCTACCTGGAGGAGCACGACGACGCCGAGCACACCGCGGAACTGGTGCGGCGTGCAGGCCGTGCATGCCATCTGCTCCCGGGCGATCTCGCCGCCGCGGAGCACTGTCGCGCGGTGGTCGCCGACGCGGCCGCGGCGCTCGGCGGCCTGGATCTGCTGGTGAACAACGTCGCGTACCAGGAGCCGGTGGACGACCTCGCCGAGCTCGACGACGCCCAGTGGCGGCGGACGTTCGCGGTGAACATCGACAGCTACTTCCACGTGACGAAGGCGGCGCTCGCTCACCTGCCCCGCGGCTCCGCGGTGATCAACACCGCCTCCATCAACGGTCTGCGGGGTAACAAGTCGCTGATCGACTATTCGGCGACGAAGGGCGCGGTGCTCGCGCTGACGTACTCGCTGGCGCAGTCCTTCCAGGATCGAGGAATCCGCATCAACTGCGTGGCGCCGGGGCCGGTATGGACGCCGCTGATCCCCGCCACCATGGATGCGGAGAAGGTCGCGACGTTCGGGCAGCAGGCCCCGTTCGGCCGGGCCGCGCAGCCCGACGAGATCGCGCCCTCGTACGTCTTCTTCGCCTCCGAGACGATGTCGTCGTACTACAGCGGTGAGGTGCTCGCACCGATCGGTGGCGAGACGCTGCCCGGCTGAGCCCGGTCACCGCCGCCGGTAGCGCCAGGGGTAGGCGACCCACAGGGTCAGGAACAGCACGACCGTGACGACGCCCGCGGCGATGCCGGCGGCGGTATTGACCACCAGTCCGACGACGAGCACGACGACGCCGGTCATCGCGACGCCCAGCAGGAGCAGGCCCGCCATGGCGAAGCGGTGCGCGGTGTTCACCAGCTCGGGGAGCCGGCGCTGCCGGAAGAGCAGGCGGTGCATGCCCACGGGAGCGACGAGGAGGATGGTGGCCGCGATCGACGCGAGCACGGTGACGAGGTAGACGCCGCGCTGGAAGTCGGTGAGTGCGTCGAACCGGCTCTGGAACGGCAGGGTGAGCAGGAAGCCTGTGAGGAGCTGGACGCCGGTCTGCACTACGCGCAGCTCCTGCAGCAGGCTCGACCAGTTCCGGTCCAGCCGCTGCACGGGGGTCTCGTGCCGGACCTGCCTGTTCCACTCCTCGTTCGGCACCGCTGCGGGCTGCACGGTTGTGACATGCCCCGTACGGCGCCCGTCAAACCTCCGCGGCGACGACGGCAGCCCACTTGTGACCTGTGTCACTGTGGGGGTACTGTCGGCTCCACCAGGGACAACGGCGCTCTGAGGAAGGAGAGCGGTCATGAAGCTCAATCTGTTCGTCGCATGGACCGGGTACATGCTCGCGTTGCTCTCGATCGTGAGTCTTGCGGCCTTCCTCTACGCCGCGGGTTCCGGCAACGGCGGGTGGGCGCTTGTCGCCGGCATAGTATGCGTCGTCGCGGTCGCGTCGGCGATCGCGATGATCGGCACGACCGTCCATCACGACCACCGTCTGCATCGCGAGACGCCGCACCTGTTCTGACGGTCCGGTCCCGCCGCCGCCTCACGCCTCGGCCAGGCGCCGCTTCTCGAGTTCCACGTCGAACCCGGCGAGCGGCCAGTCCAGGTCGAGGCCTTCGAACGCGTCGATGAGCAGTTCCATGACGGCGATGCGGCTGTACCACTTGCGGTCGCAGGGCACGACGTACCAGGGGGCGTGATCCGTCGACGTTCTGTCGAGCATCGCCTGGTACGCCTCCTGGTAGGCCGGCCACAGCTTGCGTTCGGAGACGTCGCCCGGGTTGTACTTCCAGTGCTTGTCCCGCCGCTCGAGCCGTTCTGCCAGGCGCCGCTTCTGCTCCTCGAGCGAGACGAACATCGCGACCTTGATCAGCGTGGTCCCGTTGTCGACGAGCTCACGCTCGAACTGGTTGATCTCGTCGTACCGGGCGCTCCACACGCTCTCCGGTACGAGGTTGTGGACCCGTACGATGAGGACGTCCTCGTAGTGTGAGCGGTCGAACACGCCGAGCTGCCCGGCCCGCGGCAGTGCCTTGTTGATGCGCCACAGGTAGTGGTGGCGCCTCTCGTCGGGGGTGGGCACGCCGAACGAGGTGTGGTCGACGCCCTGCGGATCCACGTGGCCGATCACGTTGCGGACCATGCCGCCCTTGCCGGCCGTGTCCATGCCCTGCAGGATCAGCAGGATCGACCGGCGGTCGCCCGAGCGCCCGTTGGCGAAGAGCATCTCCTGTAGCCGCGAGAGCACCGCGCCGCGTTCCTCGATGAGCAGTTCGCCGGTGGCCTTGTCGCCGGAGAAGCCCGGGGTGCCGTTGGTGTCGATCTCGGCGACCCTGGTCCCGGCGTGGGCGCGCAGCACCTCGACGGCCGGCGTCTGCCACGGGTCGGTGCTCTTGACGGTCATGATGCCGAGGGTGCCACATCCGGCGACCGGATCAGCCGGGTTCGAGCTCGGTGTCGTCGGGGCGGGTGGGATAGGGCGGGGCCGAGACGCCGTCGACCATGTGGCTGCCCCACAGGTCCGTCTCGCTGATCCGGACGGTCGCCGGCGCGGGGCCGCCGGGCCCGGGCACGGTCAGGTGGAGGTCGGTGCCGGGGGAGAGGTCGGTGCCCGGCGGCAGGGCTGCCGCGAGGCCGCGGATCCGGCCGCGCCAGCGGTAGCGCCCGCTGATGGGGTCGAACGCTCCGGCCAGCTGCACCTCCGTGGTGGCGTGCTGCTCGCCGACGGTGACCTCGGCGGGGCCGCGGTAGCCGTCGGGTTCGTCGTCGTGTGGGTCGGACATGCCCGCGACTTTACATGTAAACGCCAGTTACATAAATCTGGTCACGGCGTGCCGGCCTCCGGGAGCAGCGGGTGCGGCCGGCTCTTGAACCGCGCCGGCGAGCCGCCGACGGCGGCGATCCCGGAGATCCCGCCCCAGGTCATCATGGTGAGGTAGTCGGTCAGGTCCTCCGCCGACATCGACTTGTTGGAGATCCACCAGTGGGTGGCGAGCTGGATCGCGCCCACGATCGCGTACGCCCACGGCACGGAACCGCCCGAGTCCATCTCCAGATTCCGGAGCCGCTCGCCGATCACCGTCGCGACGAGTTCGGCGATCATCCGCTCCGAGTTCGCCACGACATCGCGCCCGGCCGCGGCGCTGTTGGTCATCACGTACAGGTACACCTCGGGATCCGAGGCGACGGTCTCGACGTACGTGGCGATCGCGACCCGGGTCAGGTCGTACTCGTCGAGATCCTCCGCCACCGCCGCGTAGATGCGCGGAGCGAGGATCGTCTCCACGTACCGGAGCATCGTCGCCGTGGTCAGGTCGTTCTTGTCGGTGAAGTACCGGTAGAGAACCGTCTTGGACACGCCGATCTCGGCGGCGATCTCGTCCATCCCGACGTCGCGCCCGCGGGACCGGATCGCCTTGATCGTGCCGTCGACCAGTTCCTCGCGCCGGGCGATCTTGTGCTCGTGCCAGCGGCGCTTGCGCCCGTCCTGCTTGGTCGGCGCGGCGGCTGTCGGGACCGGCGTGTCGGTCGGGGGCAGGGGCTGGGGAACTCGGTGGTTCGGCACTGGGTGGCACATCCGTTCGCTGTCGATCGTCCGCCCAGTTTATAAGGGGGTGTGCCGCACCCCGTGCGGATGTCCCGTTCCCAGGGGGGACGGTGTGCCGAACCTGCGTCCCGCCCCTGCGGGTGGCGGGTTCGGCACAATGGTGGAGGTGCAGCTGATGAGCATCGACGATGACGCCAAGCGCAGGGATCTGCGGCGGATGAAGGCGGTCGCCACCGGCTTTCTGCTCGCGGCGACCGCGGTCTACCTGTTCTGCCGCTGGCAGGAGTCGCGCGGTGCCGGCGAATGGGTGGGGTACGTGCGGGCGGCCGCCGAGGCCGGGATGGTCGGCGCGCTCGCGGACTGGTTCGCCGTCACCGCGCTGTTCCGGCATCCGCTCGGGATCCCCATTCCGCACACGGCCATCATCAAGCGGAAGAAGGATCAGCTCGGGGCGAGCCTGAGTTCGTTCGTCGGCGCCAACTTCCTCGCCCCCGAGGTGGTGTCGGAGAAGGTCGAGAACGCCCGGATCCCGCTGCGGCTGGGCACCTGGATGGCCGAGCCCGACCACGCCGAGCGGATCGCGCAGGAGACGTCGACGGTGCTGCGGGGCCTCGTGACGGTCCTGCGCGAGGAGGACATCCAGCAGATCATCGACAACACCATCGTCAAGCGCATCGCCGAGCCGGAGTGGGGGCCGCCCATCGGCCGGGTGCTGTCCGAGCTCCTCGCCGAGAACCGGCAGATGCCGCTGATCGACATGCTGGCCGAGCGGGCCCATCAATGGGCCCTCGGCAGCCAGGAGACGATCGACCGCATCATCAGCCGCGACTCGCCGTCGTGGTCGCCGAAGTTCGTGGACCTGCTGCTCGGGGAGCGGATCCATCGCGAGCTCGTCGAGTTCACCTGGAAGGTGCGCTCCAACCCCGACCACGAGGTGCGCGTGGCCGCGAACCGGTTCCTCGCCGACTATGCGCGGGACCTGCAGCACGACCCGGTCACCATCGCCAAGGCGGAGAAGGTCAAGGCGGAGATCATGGGCCGCGAGGAGGTCACGCAGCTGGCTTCCGCGACGTGGCGGGCGGCCAAGCGGATGATCCTCGAGTCGGTCGACGATCCGCACAGCACGCTGCGGACGAAGGTCACCGAGAACGTCATCCACTTCGGCGTGCGGCTGATGGAGGACCACGAGCTACGCGGCAAGTTCGACCGCTGGCTGCTGGATGGGGCCCGGTACATCGCCGCCAACTACGCCGACGAGATCACCGCGGTGATCCGGGAGACGGTCGAGCGCTGGGACGCCGAGGAGGCGAGCCGCAAGATCGAGCTGCAGGTGGGACGCGATCTGCAGTTCATCCGCATCAACGGCACGGTGGTCGGATCGCTCGCCGGCCTGGCCATCTACACCCTGTCGAACCTGCTGTTCGCGTGACGTGCCACACCTGCTAGCAGAGTGCTTGCTACAGCTAGCACTTGCGCGTACGCTGAGGTTGTGTCCACGAAGGAATCGGGTGAACCAGCCGACGGGGGGGACGGTGACAAGGACGACGCGTCCGGCGCCACCGAGATCGCTACCCGGGTAGTCAGCACTGCCGCCCAGGACATCGGCAGTTTCATCCGCTCGCAACGCGAGGCGGCGCAGGTGTCCCTGCGTCAGCTGTCCCAGCTCGCCGGCGTCAGCAATCCCTACCTGAGCCAGATCGAGCGAGGGCTGCGCAAGCCCTCGGCCGAGGTGCTCGGTCAGATTGCCAAGGGTCTCCGGATGTCCGCGGAGGTCCTCTACGTCCGGGCCGGGATCCTGGAGCAACGTCCGCAGAGCGCGGTGCGCGACGCGCTGCTCGCCGACGCCGTCCTCACCGAACGGCAGAAGCAGGTCCTGCTCGACATCTACGAATCGTTCTGCCGCGAGAACGGTTCCCGCCCGTCCGGGGCGGCATCCGCACCGGGGACATCTGCCCCCGAGGTATCCGCATCCGAGACGTCCGCATCCGAGGCCGCCGCCCCGAAGGGCGCGACCGACCCCGACCAACAGGAGAACTGACATGACCGATCCGAAGACCTTCGCCACCCCGCTGTATGCCGCCGTCGGCGCCGGCGACGCCGTGGTCCAGGCCGTGGCCGACGTGGTGGCCCGGACCCGCCGTCGCGCCGAGACCACCCAGACCGACGTCACCGACCGGGTCGACAGCGCCCGGGGCCGTCTCGCCGACTTCCAGGAGGACCTGACCGAGAACGTCGAGTCCCTGCGCGAGCGTCTCGCGGGCCTTCCGGCCGAGCTGCCCGAGGATCTCGCCGAGCTGCGCGAGAAGTTCACTGCCGAGGAGCTGCGCAAGGTGGCCGAGGCATACCTGAAGGTGGCCTCCGACATCTACACCGCGCTCGCCGAGCGCGGCGAGGAGACCATCGAGCGGCTGCGCAAGCAGCCGGTCGTCGAGGAGAGCATCGGCCGCGCCGAGGCCGCGTTCGGTGACGCCGTCGAGCTCACCGAGGATGCTCTCGGCACCGTGGCGCGGCAGACCCGCGCCGTGGGCGAGCAGGCCGCCAAGCTCGCCGGTCGCGCCGCCGGCCGGATCGAGGAGACCGCCGGCGATGTCGGCGAGGCCATCTCCGGTGCCGGTGAGGAGGCCGGTATGCGGGTGCTCGATCTCGGTGGCCAGGCCCAGGAGGCCGCCGAGGAGGCCGCCGACCGGGTCGAGACCGCCGCGCTCGAGCTCGACGAGGCCGCCACCAAGGTCGAGGAGGCCGCGGAGAAGGCCGCCGCGCCGAAGACCCCGGCCAAGGCGCCCGCCCCGGCTGCGGCCAAGGCTCCGGCCAAGACTCCGGCCAAGGCGCCCGCCAAGAAGGCCGCGCCGCGCAAGACCACCGGCGCCTGATCTCGACCGGTCGGTAGAACCGCCGACGGCCCCCACGCGACCTCCGCGTGGGGGCCGTTGCTCGTACCATGGGGACGTGCCCAACGTCGATTCTCTCGCCGCCCTGATCATCTTCGCTCTGCAGATCGTCGCGCTCGCCGGGGCGGGCTTCGCGCTGCTGCATGCCGTGCGGCAGCCGGCCGAGGCGTTCCCCGCGGTCGACAAGCTCACCAAGCCGGTGTGGCTCGGCATCCTCGCCGCCTCGCTGCTGGTGATCTTCGTCTTCTGGGGCACCTTCATGATGCTCGGGATCATCGCGGTCATCGCCGTGTGCGTGTACCTCGTCGACGTGCGGCCGCGGGTGGACGAGGTGCAACGGCGCCGGTGGTAGCTCTCCCCGGGAGCCTTGACAAGCGCCGACAGGTTGGTGACACTTCGAGTAACGGGTAACAACCGAGACGAGGTGATCGACGATGGCGCTCACCCGGACCTTCCGCACCGCCGACCGTCAGGACACCGCCGAACGCCTGCTGGCGTCCGCGGCGCGCTCCTCCTACGACCCGGCCCTCGAGATCGACTGGGACGCCCCCGTCCCTGCCGACAAGTACGGCATGACCCCCGAGTGGAGCAGCCTCTACGGCACCGCCCTGTGGGAGTCGATGACCGAGCGGCAGCGGATCGTACTGACCCAGCACGAGGCCGCCAGCATCGCCGGCACGGGCATCTGGTTCGAGATGATCCTGATGCAGATGCTCGTGCGCGACCTCTACCGCCGCGACCCCGCCACCCCCTACGTCCAGTTCGGGCTCACCGAGATCGCCGACGAGTGCCGGCACTCGACGATGTTCGCGCGCGCGGCACAGCACTTCGGGATCCCGTCCTACCGGCCGAAGCGCTGGATCCGGGAGAGCGGCCGGCTGTTCAAGGCCACCGCGAGCGGAGCGCTCGCCTTCGGCGGCACCCTGTTCGCCGAGGAGATCCTCGACATGATGCAGCGCGACTTCATGCGCGACGAGCGGGTCCAGCCCGTCACCCGCACCGTCAGCCGCATCCATGTGATCGAGGAGTCCCGCCACATCCGGTACGCCCGTGAGGAGATCATCCGCCGCACGCGCCACCTCTCCCGCGCCGACCGCGCACGCGTCCGGCTGCAGCTGGGCATCTCCGCGTACTTCGTCGTCACGAGCCTGGTCCACGACGACGTCTACGCCGCCGCGGGACTCGACGTCGCCGAGGCCACCGCCGCGGTCCGCGCCAACACCCACTACCACGACCGGCTCCGCGAGGGCGCACGACGGACGATCGAGTTCCTCGACGACGTCGGCCTGATCGGGGGACCGTCCACCCTGCTGCTCCGCCGCGCCCACGTCCTGTGACCGCGCGACCGTCCCCCGGCCGCCGCACGTCGCGACGGCCGTCGTTCCAGCAACCAGGAGAACAACACAGGTGAAGAAGCCGTCCCGCAGGACCACCC
>NZ_PCZU01000262.1:21379-22244 GCF_002887785.1 Rhodococcus sp. ENV425 | reverse complement strand
ATCCGCTCCCCCGCCCGCACGGCACTGCTCGACGTCGACGCGACCGCGTGGGACACCGCGGCGGACGCGGCCGGCGGCACCCCCAACTCCCTCTTCCTCGCGCTCGCCGCGGGCATCGCCCACCGCGCCGGGCTCGACTGGCCGCTGCGGATCGCGGTGCCCGTCGACGGCCGCACCGCCGCCCCCGGCCTCCCCGACGACGGCGCCGGCAACGGAGTGACGATGACCGAGGTGGTGGTCGACGCGTCCGACACCCCGGCCTCGATCCGCCACCGCGCCCGTGCGGCGTACACCCGCCGCCGGGAGGGGGCGCCGCACGGTCTGCCGGACGAGGTGCTGCAACTGCTGCCCGACCGGCTCGCCGCGCGCCTCGCCGCGGGGGCCGGCGAGCGGGACCTGCTGTGCTCCAACATCGGGCCGCTGCCCCCGGTGCTCGACGGATTCGGCCCGCACCGCACCACCGGCGTCGCCACCCGCGCCGTCCACCCGGGCCTCGCGACCGCCCGGGCCTCGACGTCCACCCGGCTCGCCGCGTACCTGTGCCGGCAGGGCGACCGCTACACCCTGGCCCTCGTCGCGCTCGACGACGAGCACTTCCCCACCCGGGCCGCCCTGCGCGCGGACACGGACGCCGAGCTCGCCGCCCACGGGCTGCACGGCCGGCACTGGTAACCGCGGCACCTATGACTCGGCGTCACGTACAGTTCGAGCATGGCGGCTGAGACCCTTGTCACTGTTCCCGACGGCGCCCTGCGCGGCACCCGCATCGGCGACCTCCTCGCCTGGCGCGGCGTCCCCTACGCGGCACCCCCGGTGGGACCGCTGCGGCTGCGCGCCCCGCAGCCGGTGCAACCGTGGACCGGTG
>NZ_PCZU01000262.1:6654-21369 GCF_002887785.1 Rhodococcus sp. ENV425 | reverse complement strand
CCCGCTTCGGCGCCGCGGCGAGCCAGCACCCGCGCGGCCTGACGATCGGTTTCCGGAAGCAGCAGCCCGCGAGCGAGGACTGCCTGACGCTCAACGTGCTGGCGCCCGCGGCGCCCGCCGCGACGCCGCGGGCGGTGCTGGTGTTCATCCACGGCGGCGCCTACACGCTGGGCACCACGGCGATGCCGCTCTACGGCGGGGAATCGCTGGTGCGCCGCGGTGACGTCATCTACGTGTCGATCAACTACCGGCTCGGCAGCCTCGGCTATCTCGACTTCACCCAGTTCTCCACGGCGGAAAGGCCTTTCGACTCGAACCTGGGGCTGCGCGACCAGGTCGCCGCGCTGGCATGGGTGCGCCGCAACATCGCCGCCTTCGGCGGGGACCCCGACAACATCACGATCTTCGGCGAATCCGCCGGCGGCAACGCCGTCACCACCCTGCTCGCCACACCCGCCGCCGCGGGACTGTTCGCCCGCGCCATCGCCCAGAGCTCGGCACCGAACCTCGTCGTCGACGCCGACCACGCGGCCGAGTGGGCGCGACGTTTCGTCGAACTGCTCGGCGCAGAACGAGATTCCGCGGTCGCGGCGCTCGAGTCCGCGACCCCGGCGGAGCTCGGCCGCGCCGCCCAGCGGCTCAGCGGGCGCATCCTGCACCAGACGCCCGGACTGCACGCGTTCGGTCCCGTCATCGACGGCGACTACCTACCCACCGCCCCGATCGAAGCCTACGAAACCGGTGCCGCACATCGGGTTCCGCTGATCATCGGCACCAACGCGCGGGAGGGCACGCTGTTCCCGCGGGTCCTCGACGCGCTGCCCACCAATCAGCTCCGCATCGAGCAGATGTTCGGGCTCACCGATCCCACGGCCCAGGAGCGCGTCGTCGCGGCCTATCCCGGCTACCCGGAGGCCCGCGCGGCCGTCGATCTCGGCGGCGATCTCACGTTCTGGCATCCCTCGATCGAGATCGCCCAGGCCCACGCCCGCCACGCCCCCACCTACAGCTACCGGTTCGACTACGCGCCGCCGCTGCTGCGCTGGACCGGCTTCCACGCCACCCACGCGTTCGAGCTGCTCGCCGTGTTCGGCCAGGCCGACACCGCGCTCGGCCGGGTGGTCACGGTCGCCGGGGGCCGGCGCGCGCTGCGCACGGTGAGCGACACGGTGCAGCGTCAGTGGCTGCACTTCGCGCAGGAGGGCGAGCCGCTGCCGTCGTGGCCGCGCTACGACGAGCGCGACCGCGCCACCGTCATCTTCGACGACCCGACGCGCGTGGAGTACGACCCGTGGCGGGAGCGGCGGCTGGCCTGGGCCGGGTACCGCGGCTACCGCGGTCTCGCGCTGCCGCAGGCGGGAGCGGTCACTTGACCACGGTCAGCAGGAACACGACGTCCTCGAGCGCGGTGACGCTGTGCCGGACGGTGGGCAGCACCAGGTAGTCGCCGGTTGAGCCCTTCCAGGAGTCGTCGCCGGCGATCAGGGACAGCCGCCCGCCGAGCACCTGCAGCGACCCCTCGCCGGGGCCGTCGTGCTCGGCGAGTTCGTGGCCGGCCAGCAGTGCCACCATCGTCTGCCGCAGATGCTTGGCGTGCCCGCCCAAGATCGTCTGCGAGCTGCGGCCGCTGCTCGATGCCGCCGCCAGCTTCAGTTGCTGTCGCGCCAGAGCCGTGAGGGAAAGCTTGTCCATGGCAGCCCTTCCTGGTCGGGGTACGCCCTCGCAGTATGGCCCACCGGGCGCGCCACCGGTCAGGTTCGCGCGTACCGGACGAAGCGGAACCCGATTCCGTCGCCGGATTCCTGCCGCGCGCCGACGTCCACGGCCGTCCACCCGGGACCGATCCGCGGGGCGAAGGCGTCCGCGCCGACCTCGAGGTCCACCTCCGTGACGAGCAGCCGCGTCGCATGCGGCATGGCCTGCGCGTAGATCTGGCCGCCGCCGATGACGCAGACGTCACCGCCGCCGGCGAGCGCCAGGGCCTCCGGCACGCCGTGGGCCACCTCGGCGCCCGCGTCCGACCAGGCCGGGTCACGGGTGACGACGATGTTGCGCCGGCCGGGCAGCGGCCGGAACCGCGGCGGCAGCGACTCCCACGTCAGCCGGCCCATGATCACCGGTTTACCCGTCGTCGCGGCCCGGAAGTGCGCCATGTCCTCGGGGATGCGCCACGGGATCGCGCCGTCACGGCCGATGCCGCCGTCGCGGTCCTGCGCCCAGATCAGGACGATGTCGCCCGTCTCCGTCATACCGCGACCGGCGCCTTGATCGGCGGGTGGTGCCGGTACCCGGTGATCTGCACGTCCTCGTACTCGTAGTCGAAGATCGACCCGCGCCGGTTCAGCTCCAGGGTGGGATACGGGTAGGGCGCGCGGGAGAGCTGCTCGGTGACCTGCTCGACGTGGTTGTCGTAGATGTGGCAGTCCCCGCCCGTCCACACGAACTCGCCCGGCTCGAGGTCGGTCTGCTGGGCCACCATGTGGGTCAGCAGCGCATAGCTGGCGATGTTGAACGGCACGCCGAGGAACAGGTCGGCGCTGCGCTGGTACAGCTGGCAGCTGAGCTTGCCGTCGGCGACGTGGAACTGGAAGAACGCGTGGCACGGCGCGAGCGCCATCCGGTCGATCTCGCCGACGTTCCACGCGGAGACCACGATGCGCCGCGAGTCGGGGTCGGTGCGGATCGTGTCGATCGCCTTGGTGATCTGATCGATGTGCCCGCCGTCGGGGGCGGGCCAGGAGCGCCACTGCACCCCGTAGACGGGACCGAGCTCGCCGTCGGCGTCGGCCCACTCGTCCCAGATCGTGACGCCGTGCTCCTGCAGCCACTTGACGTTCGAGTCGCCGCGCAGGAACCACAGCAGCTCGTACACGATGGACTTCAGGTGCACCTTCTTGGTGGTGATCAGCGGAAAGCCCTGCGAGAGGTCGAAGCGCATCTGGTGCCCGAACAGGCTGCGCGTCCCGGTGCCCGTGCGGTCGGCCTTGGGCGTGCCGGTGTCGAGCACGAGGCGGAGGAGGTCTTCGTACGGGGTCGGCACGGCAGTCACCACGACAGGCTATCGCCCGTGCGTGGTTGTGGTCGTTGGGGCAGCCCGAAGCACGCACGGGCGATAGCCTGACTCCATGCCCGAGCTGCCCGAGGTGGAGGCCCTGGCGGTGTTCCTGCGCGAGCACGCCGTCGGTGCCGTCGTCGGCCGGATCGACGTGGCGGCGCTCAGTGTCCTGCAGCCCGCCGACCCGCCGATCACCGTGCTGCAGGGCCGCGACGTCACCGGCGTGTCCCGCTTCGGGAAGTTCCTGGCCGTCGACTGCGCCGGTCTGTGGCTCGTCACGCACCTGTCGCGGGCGGGGTGGCTGCGCTGGCAGGACAACCCGTCGCCGGCACCGCCGAAGCTGGGCCGGGGGCCGCTCGCGCTGCGGGTACACCTGTTCACCCCCGACGCCGCCACCCCCGCCTTCGACCTCACCGAGGCCGGCACCCGCAAGCGCCTCGCCGTGTGGATCGCCGACCGTCCGCAGCAGGTGCCCGGCATCGCCCGGCTCGGTCCCGACGCCCTGGCCGTCACCGCCGACGAGCTGGCCGCGCGGCTGGCGGGCAGCACCGCACGCCTGAAGACCGCCCTCACCGACCAGCAGGTGCTCGCCGGGATCGGCAACGCCTACTCCGACGAGATCCTGCACGTCGCACGGCTGTCGCCGTTCGCGCCGGCGGGCCGGCTTACCGACGAGCAGCGGCAGGCGCTGTACGACGCGCTGCGCACGGTGCTCCTCGACGCCGTGAGCCGTTCCGTGGGCCAGGATGCCGCGCGGCTCAAGGGTGAGAAGCGGTCCGGGATGCGGGTACACGCCCGCACGGGCCTGCCGTGCCCGGAGTGCGGCGACACCGTCCGCGAGGTCGCCTATGCCGAACGTTCCTTCCAGTACTGCCCCACGTGCCAGACCGGCGGGAAGATCCTCGCGGACCGGCGGCTGTCGCGGCTGGTCAAGTGAGTGGTGTCGTTCGGGACCCGCGCAGATCCGGAAGGACACCACGGCGGTAGCGTGCGGCTGTGACGGTTCTCGACGGTCTCCGCGGGGGTGCCCGCACGCTCGACCCCGGCTACTTCGCGCTCGTGATGGCGACCGGCATCGTGTCGATCGGCATGCACCTGCAGGGCCTGGTCACGGTGTCGGCCGCGTTACTGCTGGTGTCCGTCGCCGCCTACGCCGTCCTGCTGGTGTTGACCGGGTGGCGGCTCGTGCGGTTCCGCGGCGAGGTCCGCGCCGACCTCACCGACGCGAGCCGCGCGTTCGGGTTCTTCACGTTCGTCGCGGGCAGCAACGTGCTGGGGATCCGCCTGACCATGGACGGGTGGCACTCGACGGCGGCGGTCCTGCTCGTCGGCGCGGCCGCGACGTGGCTCGTGCTCGGCTATGTGATTCCCTGGACGGCGGTGCTCGGCACTCGCAGACGCCCGGTGATCGCCAAGGCCAACGGCAGCTGGTTCGTGTGGGTGGTCGCGGCCCAGTCGGTCGCGCTCGCCGCAGCCACCCTCGAGCCGATCTACGACGACCTGCGGCGGCCGCTGTCGCTGGTGGCCGTGTTCGCGTGGTCGGTCGGCCTGTTCCTCTACGCCGCGGCGGGCGTGTTCGTCGCGGCCCGGATGATGCAGTATCCGCTCCGGCCGGTGGACCTCACGCCGTCGTACTGGGTGTCGATGGGCGCCGCGGCGATCACCGTGGTGGCCGGCTCACGCATCGTGGCGATGGAGTCGGCCCCGATGGTCGACGCCACCCGTGGACTCGTCGCCGGGCTGGTGGTGGTGTTCTGGGCGTTCGCGACGTGGCTGCTGCCCGCCCTCGTCGCCGCCGGGTGGTGGCGGCACCGCACCCACCGCATCCGGCTGCGCTACGAGCCGGGCCTGTGGTCGGTGGTCTTCCCGCTCGGGATGTACGGCGTCGCCGGGGTCTACCTCGCCGAGGCCGACGAGTTGCCGTGGGTCGGGGTGGTCGGCAGGACGGAACTGTGGGCGGCCGTGACGGTGTGGGCGGCGGTGTTCGCGGCGATGCTCGTGCACCTGTGGCGCACGGTGCTGCGTCCGCGTCCGGCTACCGTGGGCCGGTGACGACCGAGGACCTCGACGACGATTCCGTGCACGGCGTGCTGCACCACCCGGCCGGTGTCCCGTGCGGCGCGGTGGCGCTGACCCACGGGGCCGGCGGCAACTGCGACGCGGCGATCCTGCGGCAGGTGTGCAACGCGTTCGCCGACGCCGGGTTCCTCGCGTTGCGGTTCGACCTGCCGTTCCGGCGCCGGCGGCCGAAGGGGCCGCCGCAGCCGTCGCGAGCGGCGGAGGACCGGGCCGGGATCGCGGCGGCGGCCGAGGCGATGCGGGTCCGCACAGTCGGCCCACTCGTGCTCGGCGGCGTCTCGTACGGCGGCCGGCAGACGTCGATACTTGCCGCCGAGCAGCCCGACGTCGCGGACGCGCTCGTCCTGCTGTCGTATCCGCTGCACCCGCCGGGCAAGCCCGGGAAGGCCCGCACCGAGCACCTGCCGTCCCTGACGGTGCCGACGGTCTTCGCGCACGGCGACCGGGACCCGTTCGGCAGCCTGGACGAGATGCGCGCCGCGCTGACCTTGATTCCGGCGCCCGTCGTGCTGGTCCCGGTGACCGGCACGGCGCACGACCTCGGCAAGGCGAAGACCGATCCGGCACTGCCGATCGTGCACGCCGTGTCCGGACTGCTCTCGGACACGGCGTCCCGGCCGTGACACCCGGGGCCGCGGGTGTCACGCGTCGGTGGCGTGGGCCCGGCCGGAGGGCGGTGACCGCTGCCCTCGGGGCGGGCCTGGCCTCGTGTAGATCCTCGACGGCGGCGGCCGGGGCGGTCCGTCGCATCCTCCACGAGCCGACCCGCCGTTGTGGCCGGTGTCAGGCCGTCGGTTCGGCCCTCCAACCTCCGACGGGACGCGGAAGCCGGGGCTAGAGTCGATCAGGTCGGACGTGGGAGCAGGGGAGGTGGGCGGTGCCTACGTCTCGGTTGCGGACCAACGCGAGGACCCTGCCGATCATCCTGGCCCTGTCCCTCGCCTTCACGATCACGGTCGTCGACCCGCTGGTGCTGAGCCTGAATCTGCCGCAGGTGAGCCGGGCCCTCGACGTGCCACCGCAGGTCGTCGGATTGCTGGGCGGTATGGCGACGCTGGTGATGGCCGCAGCCGTCCTCGCCGCGGGCAACCTTGGCGACGCGTTCGGGCTTCGACGCTTGCTGAGGTCGGGACTGGTCGTCGTCACGGTCGCCAATCTGCTCTCCATGCTCTCGCCCAACTACGCTTTTCTGCTTGCGATGCGCGTGTTGGACGGATTGGGAATGACGGCGCTGCTCGGAGTGCCGCTGGCCCTGCTCAAGACGTCCGTGACGGACAAGCAGCGGCCGACGGCCATCGGCGTTTTCGTGGCCATCGAGATGGTTCTCTGCGGGGTACTCCCGGCGTTGACGGGCTGGGCGGTGGCGGCCGTCGGCTGGCGAGTTGTGTTCCTGGTCGCACCGCTGCTTGCCATGATCTCGCTTCTGCTGACGGCGAGGTACGTCCCGGAGACGCCCGTTCAGCATCGCGCCCGGCTGGACGTGGCCGGCGTCATCCTGGTCGGTATGGCCCTCCTGGCACTCGTCATCGGACTGGCAGCCGCGCAGAACGGCGTCTTCCGGCCCGAGACATGGCTGCCGCTGGCCGTCAGCGTGGTCGCCGCCGTGCTTTTCGTTCGCCACGAACACCGCACCCCCGAACCGGCATTGGACCTGGCTCTGTTCGGAAGCCGGCCCTTCAGCGTGGCTCTGGCGGCGGCCTTCACGCTGAATTTTCTCATGGCAGGGCTCGGCATCGTCCTGGGGCAGTTCGGCAGTGTGGTGCTCGCGCTGTCACCGGAGACCATCGGCCTGTTGTTCCTCCCCGGCACACTGCTGATCGCCGGTTTCGTGGTCTTGTCCGGGAGCCTGGTGGGGAAGTTCTCGCCGAGACCGGTGATGGTCGTCGGCCTCCTGCTCATGGCAGCCGGCGGACTGCTGATGGCGGGCACGGTCAACCCGGCAATGGCGCTGTGGTTGCTCGTGGCGGCCGTATGGCTGTACAACCTGGGCTCCATGGTGACCTCCACATCGGTGTCCGAGACGGTGCTCTCCCAGGCGCCGAGCGGGCAGTCCGGAACGGTGGCTTCCGTGCAGTTGGCCTTCGGGATGACCGGCTATGCGTTCGGGCCCACCGTGTACCTGCTGCTTCTCAACGTATTCTTCCAGCGAGAATGGCTGGCCGACACCGAGGCTCGCGGGCTGACGGCGACTCAGGGCGAGCAGGCCGTGGATGCCGCGCGTAGCGCGGTGGCGCAGAGCCCCGGCGGCGCCGGGTACGACCCGAACTTGCTTCGGCAGGTGGGCGGTCTCGATCTCGGAGCGGACTTGGCCGACGCGGTGCGACTCACCATGCTGACTGTCAGCGCCCTGCCGATCGCTGTGGCGGTGGCGGCCTTTGTGCTCATGTCCCGCCGCAAGAGGCCGATCAGGACGGTACGCAGGTGACCACCAGCACGTCCCTACGTGCCGGCTTGCCGCGGTCGACCGCTCGGATCGGCGAAACACCGTGCCGGGTGCAACGGTCGTCGCCCAGAAGGAAGGTGCCGGGTTCGCGCAGGGTCGTCGTCAGAAGTCGATCGCCCTCCGGGCCGAACACCGAACTTTCGCCGCCGACGGCATTGTCGACGCCGATCAACAGGGAACTGACCAGCGTGACACCGTCGCGGTGCACGCCCTCGGGCGTGGGCCGGCCCTCGTCATCCGCCGTTGCGACCACGCGGAACGGATGCACCCAGACCGTCCATTCGGGAGCTTCGTCGAGGACCGGCGCGATCCGGCCCACCAGCTTCACCGTGCGCTCGAACAGCGGATCTTCGAGGAACGCGGCTGTCAGCGGTTCGAAATGGCGGTCTCGTGCGAGGTAGAGAGCGTTGGAGTCGTCAGGCTGTACGAATTCACGGTGCGCCGTCGGCGCCAGCGCGCCGTCGGCCGCCCGGTACCGGAACCGGCCGTAGCGCCGCAGCCGGTGAACGCCCTGTTCTGCCGCGTACGGGTCGGGCGCAAGCTCCTCCCAATGCGCGGAGAACCGAACCCACGCATCGGCGTCGGCACCGATGGATCGCCACAGGTCTGCCGCCGACATCAAGAACGTGCCCACGGAGGCGAGTGCTCGCCGGGCGGCTTCGACCGGATCCGTGCCGGCCTCCGTACCTCCCGCGGCTTCTTCCCTCATCTGCTCAGAGGTAGCAAGGACGGTCCCGACGCGCAACCATCGCCGGTGCAGACGGATGAACGCAGCTGCCCACCGAAAAGGCGCCGAACGAAATCCATTGGGTCGAAGAGCGCGAACGCCACCGTCGGCACGGCGAGTTGCCCCGAAGCGGCCTCCGCCCGCCCGACGCGGCAGGCCCCGGTCAGGGAGTCTGCCGCGCCCGGCGTAACCGGTCGAGATCGTCCTGCACCCGTGCGCTCACGGCCACCGGATACGGCGCTCCCGCCTCGTCGAGGGAACGAAGCGCCGGCGGAAGAGCGTCGATCTGCTGCCGTGCACGCCGTCGCGCCGCGTCGAGTCCGGCGTCGTACTGCGACAGCCGCCGCCCGCCCCGCATCACGGGCACCAGCAGCGGCTCACCCGGGAGGTTCTCGTCGGGCCGGCCGATGATGTCGCCTGCGAAGACGCCGTCGTCGACCCGGCGGTACACCTGCTTGCGCCCGGGAGGGAGGACCTTGCCGCTCGACAGCTTCGTCCGCCCGACGCCGGCGTACTCGACGAGCTTGTACGCCATGTCGAGCGTGGGCGCGTCCTGGGCGACGGAGAGCTGGGTGCCCACCCCGAAGCCGTCGATGGGACAGCCGTCGGCCAGCAGTGCCGCCACGCTGTACTCGTCGAGGCCCGACGAGGCGAAGATCCGGACGTCGTGCAGACCCGCCGCGTCGAGCCGGGCGCGCGCCGCCTTCGACAGCGCCCCGAGATCCCCGGAATCCAGCCGGACCGCCCGCACGTCGAACCGGTCGCCCAGTCGCTCCGCCAGTTCGACGACCAGGTCGACGCCGCGGAGTGTGTCGTAGGTGTCGACGAGCAACGTCGTGCCGGGGTTGAGCCGGGCGAACGCCTCGAAGGCGTCGAACTCGTCGTCGAACGCCTGGACGAAGCTGTGGGCCATCGTGCCGAACGCGGGTATTCCGTATTCCTTGGCCGCGCGCAGGTTGGAGGTTCCCGCCGCACCCGCGAGGTAGCTGGTCCGGGCGACCTCGAGGGCGGCGTCGGTGCCGTGGGCCCGGCGCGCCCCGAAATCCACCACCAGCCGCCCGCGGGCGGCCTCGACCACCCGCGCGGCCTTGCTCGCGAGGACACACTGCAGGTGGATCCGGTTCAGAACGAAGGTCTCGACGAGCTGCGCCTCCAGGATCGGCGCGACGACCTGGACGATCGGCTCGTTCGGAAAGACGACGGTGCCCTCCGGCACGGCCCACACGTCGCCGGTGAAACGCACCCCGGCGAGCCGCTCGAGGAACTCGTCGGAGAACAGGCCGAGGCCGCGCAGGTACTGCAGGTCGTCCTCCTCGAACCGGAACGCCTCGAGGAAATCGAGCACGTCGGGCAGGCCGGCGGCCAGCACATAGGACCGCCCCGGCGGAAGCTTGCGGAAGAACGTCTCGAACACGGCCGTGTCCGACATTCCCAGAGCCAGATAGGCCTGCGCCATCGTGACCTCGTACAGGTCGGTGAACAGCGCGGCACCGCGCGGCGGAACTCCCATGGCAGCCGTCACCCGTCTCCGTCGAACCCGGCCCGTCCGGGCCCGTTCTCCATATGCGGATTCTCACACGCCGGCGACGGGCTGCGGCCGTGTTGCCCCCTTTTGCCGCGGTGCACGGACCGGCACGCAGGGCCGCGCGAGGAGTGCACCTATGCTGACGGGTGTGAGCGCTCCCGGTGACAACGGCACGATCGACGACACCGCCGACATCGACGGACTGCTCGCCGAGATCCGTGAACGGCTCACCGACACCGTTACCACCCCGGCGAGCATGCAGAGCCTGCTCGAGGCGGTGCTCGTCGTCGGGTCGGGCCTCGAACTCGACTCCATGCTGCAGCGCATCGTCTCCGCGGCCGTCGCGCTGCTCGGCGCCCGCTACGGTGCGCTCGGCGTGCGGGCGCCCGACGGCAGGCTGTCGGAGTTCGTGTACGTCGGCATCGACCCGGCCGAGCGCAGCCGCATGGGGCACCTGCCCGAGGGCCGGGGCCTGCTCGGCCTGCTCATCAACGACCCGCGGCCGGTGCGGATCGCGGACCTGTCGGAGCATCCCGCCTCGATCGGCTTCCCACCCGGCCACCCACCGATGAAGAGCTTCCTCGGCACGCCGATCATGGTGCGCGGCAGGGTTTTCGGGAGCATCTATCTCACCGAGAAGATCGACGGTCCCGCCTTCACCGAAGAGGACGAGGTGATCCTGAAGGTCCTCGCCACCTCCGCGGGCGTCGCGATCGACAACGCCCGCCTGTTCGAGGGGTCCCTCACCCGCGAACGCTGGCTCGAGGCGGTGGCCGCGATCAACTCACGGTTGCTGGTGGGCGGTTCCGTCGACGAGACCCTGGCGCTCCTGGTCGACCGGGTCCGGGCCCTCGCCCACACCGTGGGCACCTACGTCCTGCTGGTCGACGGCACCGAGGGGACCGTCCGGGCCGCCGCCGCGCCCGGCCCGCCGGCGACGGGCTCGCGTCTCGACCTCACCGATTCTCCTGTGCTGCAGGCGATCCGCACCAGGCGCACACTGATCACCGACAACCTCGAGGGGCTTCCGGCAGCCGGCGCGGGCCGCGCCGCGATCCTGCCGCTGTCCGCCACGTCGGGGGTCACCGGCGTACTGATCGCCACCCGGTCGGCCCGTTCCGATGCGTGGGACGACGCGGAGGTCACGCGCCTTAAGTCCATGGCCGACCTGGTCACGGTGGCACTCGAATTCGCGGCGCAACAACGCAAGAAGCGGCTGCTCGACGTGCTCGCCGACCGGGACCGGATCGCACAGGATCTGCACGACAACGTGATCCAGCGCCTCTTCGCCACCGGGATGAGCCTGCAGAGCACCCTGGTGCCCGGCACCGATCCGGACCGGGTCGCGGACATCGTCCAACACGCCGTCGAGCAGCTCGACCGTACGGTCCGCGAGATCCGCACCACCATCTTCGATCTGCATACCACCGGCGCCGCGGCGTCGACCAGCCTGCGGCGGCGGCTGCTGGATGTGGTCGGCGACCTGACCACTCAGTCCCCCGTGGCGCCGAACGTCCAATTCGCCGGCGCCATCGACACTCTCGTACCCGCACGCATCCATCCACACGCCGAGGCGGTGCTGCGGGAGGGACTGAGCAACGCGCTGCGCCACTCGCAGTCGGAGAAGATCTCCGTATCCGTCACCGCGGGCGACGAGTTCACGATCGAGATCGTCGACGACGGCATCGGGCTGCCGGACACCCCGCGCCGCAGCGGCCTCGCGAACCTCGAGCGGCGCGCCCAGCAGTGCGGCGGCCGCTGCAGCACCGGACCCGGCGACAGGGGCGGGACGCGCGTGCTGTGGCAGGTCCCCCTGTGACCCGGGGTCCCCGTCAGACCTCGCGCTGCTTGCGCAGCTCGGTGGCGAGCACCGCGGCCTGCGTGCGGCGCTGCATCCCGAGCTTGGCCAGCAGCCGCGAGACGTAGTTCTTGATCGTCTTCTCCGCCAGGAACAGCCGCTCGGCGATCTCGCGGTTGGTCAGGCCCTCCCCGATCAGCTCGAACACGGCCCGCTCCTGCTCCGACAGCTCGGCGAGCGGGTCCGCCGTGCGGGACGCGCGGATGCGTTCCATGAGCGCGGCCGTCGCCCGGCTGTCGAGCAGCGAGCCGCCGGCCGCGACGGTCCGGATCGCCGAGACCAGGTCGGTGCCGAGGATCTGCTTGAGGACGAATCCGGACGCGCCCGCCATGATCGCGTCGAACAGGGCCTCGTCGTCGGCGTAGGAGGTGAGCATGAGCGCGCGCAGCTCCGGCATGCGGGCCCGCAGCTCGCGGCACAGTTCGACGCCGTTGCCGTCGGGCAGGCGCACGTCGAGCACCGCGACTTCGGCTCCGCTGCCCGGGATGCGGGCCAGCGCCTCACCGACCGACGCGGCCTCCCCGACAACCGTGAAGTCGGGCACGCTGTCGAGCAGGTCGACCAACCCGCGCCGCACGATCTCATGGTCGTCGACGAGAAATACCCGAGGCATCGTCCCTCACCTTTCCTGACACCGGCATTGCGGTGACCATCGTCTCAGCTCGCTCGCGCGCCGCCGACCCCGGGCCGTTCGACGGCAGTTTCGGGACCTTCGGCACATGCGCCCGGTGCAGCCCGCGGGCGATGCTCGGACAGTCATCCTCGATGAGCCGTGCGAGGTGACCGACCAGGACGAGGAGGCTGCGATGTCCACGGTGCCCGACACCTGGTCCACGAGCGACACCGAGGTGATCGCGCGTGCCGTGATCGAGGCCCCCTCGATCCACGACACTCAGCCGTGGAACCTGCGCCTCCCGGCCCGCACGGCCGAACTCGAGGAGCGGGTCGAGTTCGCCGCCCCCGGCCAGGACCCCCTGCGCCCGGATCGGCTGATCTCGTGCGGAGCCGCCGTCGCCAACCTCGAACTCGGCATCCGGGTGCTCGGCTGGAGCACCCGGACCCTGCTGCTGCCCGAGCCGGAGCGGCCCGAGCTGATCGCACGGATCGAGGCAGCGGCGCCGGCCACTCCTTCGAGCACCGACCTGGGGTTCTTCGCCGCCATCTCGCACCGGCGCAGCCACCGCGAGTCGTTCGCCCGGATCCCGGTGCCGGCGACCACCATCGCCGACGTGATGGCCGCCGCCGACCTACCCGGGGTCGAGGTTCGCCTGCTGGCGTCGGACGAGGCCCCGGCGCTCGCCGACATGCTCACCTACTCGGCCGACGCGATGCGCCGCAATCCGTACTACCAGCGCGAGATGTTCCGGTGGACGTCGCACTGGCACCCCGAGGGCAACGCCGAGGTGGTGACCGACTGGGGCGCCGATCTCGACGCCGGCGGACCCGCCGGGCGCGCGCTGATCACCACCGGTGTGCCGGACACCGCCGAACTCGCGGCGGCCATCGACCGGGAGACCGTGCTGGTGTTCTCGGTGCACTCCGGCGATCCGATCGACCTGGTCCGGGTGGGCATCGCGTCCGAGCGGGCGTGGCTGGCGGCGGTCGACGCCCGGTTGTCGGCGTCCGTACTCACCTATCCACTGCGCGTGGAGGATTCGGCTGACCGGCTCGCCGAGCGGATGGACATCGACGGCCTGCCGCAACTGATCATGCGCATCGGGTTCTGACCCGACCGAACCGACCGCCGGGCGCCGCAGGGGGGCGCCCGGGGTCCCACCAGAGAGGGAATACATCACTGTGACCAGGGAACTCACGGATCTCGAACTGCTCCGAGAGCTCGAGCCGATCGCCGAGGACAACGTCCACCGCCACCTGGCGATGGCGAAGGACTGGCATCCGCACGACTACGTTCCGTGGGACGCGGGCCGCAACTTCGCCGCCCTCGGCGGCATCGACTGGGACCCCGACCAGTCCGCGCTGTCCGAAACCGCGCAGGCAGCGATGATCACCAATCTGCTCACCGAGGACAACCTGCCCTCCTACCACCGCGAGATCGCCGAACACTTCAGCCTCGACGGCGCCTGGGGCACGTGGGTGGGCCGCTGGACGGCCGAGGAGAACAAGCACTCCGTCGTCATGCGGGACTACCTGGTGGTCACCCGCGGTGTGGACCCCGTCGCGCTCGAGAACGCACGCATGGCGCACATGACCACCGGATTCGACCCGGGCTCGACGTCGATGCTCGAGTCCGTGTCGTACGTGACCTTCCAGGAACTGGCGACCCGGGTCTCGCACCGCAACACCGGTAAGGCCTGCGGGGATCCGATCGCGGACCGCATGCTCGCCCGCGTCGCCGCGGACGAGAACCTGCACATGATGTTCTATCGCAACATCGTCGAGGGCGCCCTCGACATCGCCCCCGACCAGGCGCTCGCCGCGATCATGAGCGTGCTGACCCGCTTTCGGATGCCGGGCGCGTCGATGGCGAACTTCCGGCGCAACGCCGTGCTGATCGCCAAGGGCGGCATCTACGACCTGCGGCAGCATCTCGACGACGTGGTGCTGCCGGTGCTCCGCAAGTGGCGCGTGTTCGACCGCACCGACTTCGGCGGCCGCGGCGAACAGCTGCGCGAGGACCTCGACGCCTTCCTCACCGACCTGCAGACGAAGGCCGAGCGGTTCGAGGAGGCCCGGGACCGGGCGCTGGCCCGTCAGGCCCGGCGCGACGAACACGCAGGGGCGAGCGCATGACCAGCGTGCGCGAGCCCGGATCCCGGGAGGACCGCGACACCGGGTCGGCAGAGCTGTTCGGCTCGGTGCTCGACATGGCCCGCGCCGCGAAACGCGGCGACGTGTCCGGATGGCTCACCGTCAAGAGCGGCACGCACCGCCCGGAGGACGTCGCCTTCCTCAGTTCGCAGATGCTCGGCGTGCTGATCGAGAACGACGCCGTCCGTCGCGGGGTGCATCCCGCCGACGTGTGGAGCGAGCTGCGCCGGCGCGGCCTCGACGACTTCGGCTGACCACG
>NZ_PCZU01000262.1:1131-6600 GCF_002887785.1 Rhodococcus sp. ENV425 | reverse complement strand
TGCCGCGCCACCACATGCGGCGAAGGCCGCGACGGGACGGCTACTTCTCGCCGTCCGGCCGGACGATCAGCACGGGGCAGTCGGCCGTCTGCATCAGCGCGTTGCTGGTCGATCCGAGCAGCAGGCCCTTGAAGCCGCCGCGGCCGCGGGAGCCCACGACGATCAGCTGGGCGCGTTCGGCGTACTCGCTCAGCACCCGCACCGGCCGGTCCCGCGCGACGACGCGCTCGACGACGACGTCCGGGTAACGCTCCTGGAACCCGGCGAGGTTCTCGGCGAGCACGACCTCCTCCCCCGTCTGGATCCTGCTCCACTGCGGATCCTCGGGCACCGCGCCCAGGGACGGCTGCACGCTCACGTCGCTCCACACGTTCACCGCGACGAGCGTCGCCTTGCGGGCGGCCGCCTCGGCGAACGCCACCTCGACGGCGCGCACGGAGGCCTCGGAACCGTCGACGCCGACCACGACCGGGCCGTCGGAGGGCGGTGCCCCGTCGAGGGTGCGGCCGCGCACGATCGCGACCGGGCAGTGGGCGTGCGAGGCGAGACCGAGGGTGACGGAGCCGACGAGCAGCCCCTTCACCTCCCCGAGCCCGCGCGAGCCGAGCACGATGGTGTCGGCCCGGTTCGAGAGGTCGACGAGGGTGGGGACGACCTTGCCCTCGATCTGCTCCGTGGTGATCTCGACCGGGCCCTGCTCGTCGGCGATGCGCTTGGCGAGCACCTTGGCACTGTCGAGCCGCGCCCGCGCCGTCTCCTTCATCTCCTCGTGGAAGCTCTCCGCGAGGTAGGGCTCGGAGTAGTAGAACGCGGGGATGTGCACGACGGTGACGATGTGCAGCGGCAGCGCGCGGGCCGCGGCAGCGCGGGCCGCCCAGATCACCGCGGTCGCCGCCGCGTCGGATCCGTCGACCGCGACGACGATCGGTTGGGTTTCGGTCATGAATTCCCCTCTGTCGGCGGGCCGGTGGGCCCGGGTTCTCACATCGGCGCGGGTGTCAGTTGCAGATCTCCCGCAGCTGTTCGATCAGTCGGACCCGGCCGGCGGTGTTCTCCGCGATCGGGTTGACGTTGAGGGTGGTGACGCCGGCTTCGGCGAACGCGGCGACGCGTTCCCGGACGTAACTCTCGGGCCCGATGAGCGAGACCGCCCGCACCAGGTCGTCGGGCACCGCGGCGGCGGCCTCCTCCTTCCGGCCTGCGAGGTACAGGTCCTGGATGGTCTCCGCCTCCTTCGCGTACCCGTAGCGGACGGCGAGGTCGTTGTAGAAGTTCTTGCCCTTCGCCCCCATGCCGCCGATGTACAGCGCGAGGTGCGGGCGTACGAAGTCGAGCAGGAAGTCGACGTCGTCGCCGATCGCGAGCGCCGCGCCGACGTAGACCTGCAGGTCCCCGAGCGCGGGATCGCGCTTGGCCTTGCCGCGCGCGAGGGACTCGCCCCACACGTCGGCGGCCTTCTCGGGATAGAAGAAGATCGGTTCCCAGCCCTCGGCGATCTCGGCGGTCATCTCGACGTTCTTGGGGCCGATCGCGGCGATCAGGACGGGGATGCGTTCGCGCACCGGGTGATTGATCAGCTTGAGCGGCTTGCCGAGTCCGGTGCCCTTCTCCGGCGGCAGCGGGATCTGGTAGTACTTGCCCTGGTACTCGACCTTCTCCCGGCGCCACACCTGGCGGCAGATATCGACGAGTTCACGGGTCCGGCCGAGCGGCGCGTCGTATTTGACGCCGTGGAATCCCTCGATGACCTGCGGGCCGGACGCACCGATGCCCAGGACGAAGCGGCCGTCGGAGACGTAGTCGAGACCTGCGGCGGTCATCGCCGTCAGGCTCGGCGTGCGGGTGTAGATCTGGAAGATGCCCGAGGCCAGCTCGAGTCGTTCGGTCTTGGCCGCGAGGTAGCCGAGCTGGCTGACCGCGTCGAACGAGTACGCCTCCGGTACGAAGACGATGTCGAGGCCGGCCCGTTCGAGATCGGCCACCTCCGCCGCCGTCTCGGCGAATCCGCCGCTGTAGTTCAATCCCATCCCGATGCGCATCCGCATACCCCGTGATTCGTTGGTGCGTGGTCCTGCCGGGCACGCTCGTACCCGTGTGCCAGGTACCCTACCGCCGGGGTGTGGCGCGACCTTCAGGACTCGTCGGGGCGCACCACCATGACGGGGCACTGCGCGTCGCGGATCAGCGAGTTGCTGGTGGAGCCGAGCAGCATGCCGGTGAAGCCGCCGCGGCCGCGGCTGCCGAGCACCAGCAGCTGCGCCTTCTCCGACCAGGCCAGCAGGTGGGCGCGCGGCCCGTCGACGTACACCTCGCGACGCACGTTCACGTCGGGGTAGCGGTCGTGGAACCCGGCGAGGCGCTCGGCGAGCAGGGCCTGCTCGGATTCCGCGAACGCGTTCGGGTCGATCGAAACCTCCACGGCCTCGTCGAAGGTGCCCCGCCGCATGTCGCTCCACACGTGCACCGCGACGAGGTCGACGCCGCGCAGGCCGGCCTCCTCGAACGCCGCGCGGACGGCCTTCTCGCTGAGGGGGCTGCCGTCGACCCCGACGACGACGGGCCGGGTGTCGGGCAGGGTCTCCGGAGCCTTGCCGCGGACGACGACGACCGGGCAGCGACCGTGGCTGGCGACGGACACCGGGGTGGAGCCGAGCAGTGCCTCGCCCACCCGGCCGGTGCCGGAGGAGCCGAGCACGAGCATCCGCGCGCGGGCGGACAGGTCGATGAGCCAGCGCGCGCTGCCGGTGGCGGCGAGCCGGGTGGTGATCTCGAGTGCCGGCGCGACGGTGCGGGCGACCTCCTCGGCGCGCTGCAGCAGCGTCTTGCCCTCGTCCTCGACCCATTCGAAGACCTGTGCGGTCTGGATGAACGGCGCCCCGCTGTAGCCGCTGGGGGCGAAGTCGAGAGCGTGCACGATGTGCAGCGGCAGCCCGCGGTCGGCGGCCGTCGCGGCGGCCCACCGGACGGCGTCGTCGGAGGCCGGGGATCCGTCGATCCCGACCACCACGGTGTTCGAGCGCACCGCCTCGTCGTGCGTGGGCTCGTGGTGCGCCTTGCTGCCTGGGAACTTCACGTCGGTCACCGCTCTCGTCGCAGGGATCGTCCTCGGGGTCGAGGTTAATCCGCTCCCCTGGGGGCAGGAATGGTCTTTGGTCCCTCTCCGGGAAGTCCGGAGCCACTGGCCCGGTAGCGGGGATGCGGCCACAATCGTAGGCAGAGGAGGCGCATCATGTCCGGTGGACCGATCCGCATGGCGGGGCCCGCGGCCCACAAGGTCCGCGCGGCGGACGTGATGAGCACGCCGGTGCTGGCCGTGACGGTCGACGCCACCCTGGAGCGGGCCGGGGAGGTGCTGGCCCGCAACGGCTTCACCACCCTCCCGGTGGTCGACGAGCACGGCCGGCTCTGCGGCCTGATCACCGAGGAGGCGCTGGCGGGGGCGCATCTGGCGCGCCTGTCGATGTACGCCGACCTGCCGCTCGTCACCGCGATCCGCCGGCCGCTGACGGTGCGGGCGGTGGCGTTGCCGCCGGTGGCCCTCGATGCGGACGCCGAGCTGTTCGACATCGCGCGGGCGATGCTGCAGATGCGGCTGCGGTCCGTGCCGGTGGTGCGCGACGGCAGGCCGATCGGAATCGTCAGCTGGCGCAATATCCTTCCCGTGCTCGAACGCTGACGCACCGAAGCGATCTACGTCACATTAAATTGTCATTTCAGATACCAATTATCTAGTCTCAGGTCATGCAACTCACCCAGTTCACCGATCTCGGACTGAGAGTTGTCATGTACCTGGCGGCCGCCGCGCCCGACAGCTCCCCCAGCACCAAGCGCGTCGCCGAGCAGCTGCAGCTGTCGTACGCACACACCACCAAGGTGGTCGCACGATTGAGCGAACTCGGCGTCGTCACGACCCGCCGCGGCCGCGGCGGCGGACTGACCATCACCGAGCTCGGCCGGGGCGCGTCCGTCGGATGGCTCACCCGGCAACTCGAAGGCGACGGCGAGGTCGTCGCCTGCGAGGGCGACAAACCGTGCCCGCTGCGGGAAGGATGCAGCCTCCGCGGCGCACTGCGCCGAGCCCAGGAGTCCTTCTACGCGGCGCTCGACTCCGTCACCGTCGCCGATCTCACCCGGGCCCCCACCCGCACCGTCCTGCTCGATCTCACCCGCCCCGCCGTCTGACCGCACGGTTCCACAGCCCGGAACCGGCCCAGCCCTACCCGAAACGGAGTTCACGATGCCGCTCTCAGCCGAGTCCAAGGAAGTTGTCCGCGCCACCCTCCCCGCCGTGGGTGCCGCCATCGGCGACATCACCCCGCTGTTCTACAAGAAGATGTTCGCCGCGCACCCCGAACTCGAGCGCGACCTGTTCAACCGCGGCAACCAGAAGCAGGGCGAACAGCAGAAGGCCCTGGCCGGCTCCATCGCCGCCTTCGCGACCCTGCAGCTCGATCCCGACCCGGCCCGGGTCGAGGCGATCCTGTCCCGCATCGCGCACAAGCACGCCTCCCTCGGCATCAAGCCCGACGAGTACTGGATCGTCCACAAGCACCTGTTCGAGGCGATCGTGGAGGTCCTCGGCGAGGCCGTCACCCCCGAGGTCGCCGCGGCCTGGGACGAGCTGTACTGGCTGATGGCCAACACGCTCATCAAGCTCGAGGACGACCTGTACAAGGCCGCGGGCGTCGCGCCGGGCGACGTGTGGCGCACCGTCCGGGTCGCCGAGCGCCGGCACCAGTCCGCCGACACCGTCTCGTTCGTCCTGACCTCGCTCGACGGCGCTCCGCTGCCCGCTTTCCGTCCGGGACAGTACCTTTCGGTGGGCGTGAAGCTGCCCGACGGGGCCCGTCAGATCCGCCAGTACAGCCTGACCAACGCGCCGGCCCAGGGCGACTGGCGCATCACCGTCAAGCGGATCGTGGCGACCACCACCCCCGACGGCACCGTCGCGCCGGCCGGTGAAGTGTCGAACTTCCTGTACGACAACGTCTTCGAGGGTGACGAGCTGCAGGTCACCACCCCGTTCGGCGACCTGGTGCTGCCCGACGACGGCGCCCCGCTGCTGCTGGCCTCCGCCGGCATCGGCTGCACCCCGATGATCGGCATGCTCGCGCACCTCGCGGAAACCGGTGACGAGCGCAAGGTTTCGGTGCTGCACGCCGACCGCTCCGTCGCCAACCACGCGCACCGGCACGAGCTGGCCACCCTCGTCGAGCGCATCCCGTCCGCCGAGGTGCACCGGTGGTACGAGGACCTCGGCGCCCGCGAGCCGCTCGAGACCGTGCGCGTGGGCCGGGCCGACGTGTCGGACCTGCCGCTCGACCCGAACACCAAGGCGTACCTGTGCGGTCCGCTGCCGTTCATGCTCTCGCTGCGCGAGGCCCTCATCGAGCGCAACGTGCCCGCCGAGAACATCCACTACGAGGTGTTCGGTCCCGACAGCTGGGCCCCGAACGCCTGAGTCGCCTC
>NZ_PCZU01000262.1:0-1072 GCF_002887785.1 Rhodococcus sp. ENV425 | reverse complement strand
CCCCCGCCGGCGCGGGCCGCACCCGCCGGGCCGGCCGGATCGGACTGCTCGTGCTGCTCCTCGTCGGGCTCGCGGCCACGCTGCGGACCCCGGCGGCACCCGCACCGGCCGACGCTCCCCCCACCGCGTTCAGCGCCGTCCGCGCGACGACCCACGTCGAGGCGGTGGCCGCGCGGCCGCGCACCCCGGGTTCGGCCGGCCATGCCGAGGCCCGGGAGTACCTGGTCCGCATCCTCGACGACCTCGGCTGGTCCGTCCGCGTCGACGACGGCGTCGGCTGGTCGGCCACCGCCGTGCAGGGCACCCAGCGGGGCGGCCGGGTCGCGAACGTCGTCGCCACCCTGCCCGGCACCGACCCCACCGGCACCGTCGTGCTCGCCGCGCACTACGACACCGTCGCCGGCTCCCCCGGCGCGGGCGACGACGGGATCGGGATCGCCACGGTGCTCGAGGCGGCCCGCGCCCTGACCGCCGGCCCCCGTCCCCGGAACGACGTCACGGTGCTCGTGACCGACGGCGAGGAACGCGGCCTGCTCGGCGCCGAGGAGTACACGCGGCGGCAACCGGCCGACGCGAGGCCGACGGTGGTGCTCAACCACGAGGCCCGCGGCAACGGCGGGATCCCCGTCACCTTCCGGATCTCCTCCCCCAACGCGGGTCTCGTGGGTGTGCTGTCCGGCGTGCCCGGCACGACCGCGGACTCGTTCACCCAGACGGCGTTCGAGTTGCTGCCCAACGACACCGACTTCCGCCGCCTCACCGAGGCCGGCATGCACGCCGCGGACACCGCGATCGCCGGCGGCGGCGCCTACTATCACAGTCCCCTCGACACCCCGGACCGGCTCGACACCGCGTCGCTGCAGCGCATGGGAGAAACCACCCTTGCTGCGGCACAGCGGTTCTCGTCCGCCGACCTGGCAGAGCTCGGCTCGGGGGGCGACGACGTCGTCGTCACGCTGCCCTGGGGGCCGGTGCACTACCCGCGCCCGCTCGAGATCGCCCTGACCGCGCTGCTCGCCGCCGTCACCGGCGCCCTCGCGGCCCGGCGGATCCGGGACGGTGCCGCCTCGGC
>NZ_PCZU01000005.1:0-3678 GCF_002887785.1 Rhodococcus sp. ENV425 | reverse complement strand
CCTCGACACAGCCGAGATTCCGAGGAGGGCGGCGTCATGAGCGCAGGCGGTGCCAGCGAGACGACCCGGCGGAACCTGCAGGCCGCGGCGGCCGCGCTGCCCGCGGACGACGGGCAGGATTCCGAGGACGTGACGCGCGGGTTCGTCGGCCGCAGCGAGCAGCGGCGGATCACCGGCGCGGACGGGCGGGTGGTGTGGGACCTCGACGCCTACGCGTTCCTGGACGGGTCCGCGCCGGAGACGGCACATCCGAGCCTGTGGCGGCAGGGACGGCTGCTCGCCGAGGACGGCCTGTTCGAGGTGGTGCCGGGGATCTACCAGCTGCGCGGATTCGACCTGTCGGTGATGACCGTCGTCGAGGGTGAGGCCGGGGTGATCGTGATCGACCCCCTGATCAGCGCGGAAACCGCCGCGGCTGCCCTGGCCCTGTACCGCGGGTACCGCGGCGACCGACCCGTCTCCGGGATGATCTACACCCACTCCCACGTCGACCACTTCGGCGGTGTCAAGGGTGTGCTCGACCCGGGGCTCGTCGAGGCCGGGACGGTCCCCGTCGTCGCCCCGGCCGGGTTCCTCGAACACGCGGTGGCGGAGAACCTCTTCGCCGGCACGGCGATGTCGCGCCGCTCGGGCTACATGTACGGCGCGGCGCTCGAGAAGGGTCCGGCCGGTCAGATCGGGGCCGGGCTGGGCCAGACCACCTCGGCCGGCACCGTCACGCTCATCGCGCCGACCGTCGACATCACCGCGACCGGGCAGGAACTCACCGTCGACGGGGTGCGGATGGTCTTCCAGCTCACCCCCGGCACCGAGGCCCCGGCCGAGATGAACATCTGGTTCCCCGATCGGCGAGCCCTGTGCGCGGCGGAGAACGCCACCCACACCATGCACAACATCCTCACGCTGCGCGGCGCGGTGGTGCGCGACGCGCACGCCTGGGGCCACTACCTCAACGAGACGATCGGCCTGTGGGGCGACGCACTCGACGTCGTGTTCGCCTCGCACCACTGGCCGACGTGGGGCCGCGAATGTGCGCTCGAATTCCTGTCCGTGCAGCGCGACATGTACCTGTACCTGCACGATCAGACGCTGCGGATGATGAACCAGGGGCTCGTGGGCGCGGAGATCGCCGAGCGGTTCGAGATGCCCCCGGCCCTGGCGGCCGCGTGGCACACCCACGGCTACTACGGCTCGGTGAGCCACAACGTCAAGGCGATCTACCAGCGGTACATGGGGTGGTACGACGGCAATCCCGCCAACCTGTGGGCCCATCCCCCGGTCGAGGCAGCCCGCCGGTACGTCGACGCCATGGGCGGCGCCGACGCCGCCCTCGCCGTCGCGCGGGACGCCTTCGAGGAGGGCGACTACCGCTGGGTGCTCGAGGTCTGCAAGCATCTGCTGTTCACCGACGACACCGACCAGGCCGCCCGGGCCCTGCAGGCCGACGCGATGGAGCAACTCGCGTACGGCTCCGAGAACGGCACCTGGCGCTGCATCTACCTGGCCGGCGCGAAGGAGCTCCGCGACGGGATCTTCGGCTCGCCCGTGCAGTCCTCGGGCGACTTCCTCGATGCGCTGACCGTCCCGCAGCTCTTCGACAGCCTGGCCGTGCGGGTGGACGGGCCGCGTGCGTGGGACCTGCGGCTCGTGATCTCGTGGATCCTCACCGACCTCGGGATCACGTATCTCACGGAGCTGCAGCACGGCGTGCTCAACCACCGGACCGTCGACGCGCCGCTGCCGGGCAGCACGGTGTTCACCCTCACCCGCCGCACGCTGATCGGTGCGCTCACCGGGCAGCTGGATCCGGCGACGGCCCTCGCGGACGGGACGATCGCGGTGACGGGCGACCCGACGGTGGCGGGCCGGCTCTTCGAGGTGCTCGCACCGGTGGATCCGGACTTCGCGATCGTCACGCCCTGACTCCCGCCGCTGCCGGGACCGCGGCGCGGTCCGGAGGTCAGCCGGGCCTGAGCACGGCGGCGTCGCCGAGGTCGTGGGACACGGTGAAGGTGCGGGAGGTCAGGCGCCAGCCGTCCCGGGTGCGGGTCCACCGATCGTCGTATTCGCCGAAACACTCGTAACTCGCTCCGGCGGCCGGACCCGCGCCCTGATGGTGGACGCGGGCATACGTCAGTGACCGGGCCCGGTCGCCGTCGACCTCGACACGGTGGTTGCCCAGCAGATGCTGCGACGGTCCGCAGCCACCGAGGTGCGCGCGGACCACGGCGACGATGCCGTCGCGGCCCGCGGCACCGTAGCCGGTGGCAGAGTCGGTGAAGGCGGCCCCGAGGGCCTCCCAGTCGCGGCGGTCGAGGGCGGCGGCGAGCTCGGCGAGCCGTTCGATGATCTGTTCGCGGTCGTGTGTCACCTGTCCCGTTGTAGCGGGCTCACGGCCGTTCGGGGCGCCGTCTTCCCGCTGAGCGGGCACGGGGCCCCGGCGTTCGGCCGCTGTCACCCCGCCGCTAGCCGCTGTTGCGCAGCGCGGTCGCGAGCCCGTTCATCGTCAGCTGGATGCCGCGGCGGACCCGGTCGGTGTCCTCGCCCGCGCGGAATCGGCGCAACAGTTCGACCTGCAGGTGGTTCAGCGGCTCGAGGTACGGGAAGCGGTTGTGCACCGATCGGGCCAGCGCCGGGTTGTCCGCGGTCAGGTCGGGGTGACCGGTGATCGCCAGGTAGGTGCGCACGGTGCGGTCGTGTTCGGCGGTGATCTTGTCGAACACCCGGTGCCGCAGATCGGGATCGGGCACCAGCTCGGCGTAGCGCGCCGCGAGACCGAGGTCGGACTTGGCCAGCACCATCGCCATGTTGGACAGCACGGTGCGGAAGAACGGCCAGCGGCGGTACAGGCCGGTGAGGGTGGCCAGACGCTCGTCGTCGCCGCCGATCCAGGTCTCGACGGCGGTGCCGGTGCCGTACCAGCCGGGCAGCATGACCCGGGACTGGGTCCACGCCAGCACCCAGGGGATCGCCCGCAGGTCGGCGATCGACGACGTCGGCTTGCGGGAGGTGGGCCGGCTGCCGATGTTCAGGGCCCCGATCTCCGCGACCGGCGTGGCGGTCCGGAAGTACTCGACGAAGCCGGGGGTCTCGTGTACCAGGTCGCTGTAGGCGGTGCGGGCGAGTTCGGCGAGCTCGTCGAGCACCGCGTACGCCGGGGCGGCGTCGCTGCCGAGTCCCTCGACGTCGAGGAGGGTGGACTCGAGGGTCGCGGCGACGAGTGATTCGAGGTTTCGGCGCGCCAGCTTCGGCTCGGCGTACTTCGCGGCGATCACCTCGCCCTGCTCGGTCAGCCGCAGCGAGCCGGCGACGGCCCCGGGCGGCTGCGCGAGGATCGCGTCGTAGCTCGGGCCACCGCCGCGGCCGACGGTGCCGCCGCGGCCGTGGAACAGGCGCAGCCGGATCCCGGCGGTGCGCGCGGCCTCCACCAGGTCGAGTTCGGCCCGGTACAGCGCCCAGTTCGCGGCGAGGTACCCGCCGTCCTTGTTCGAATCCGAGTAGCCCAGCATGACCTCCTGCACGCCGCCGGCGGCGTCGACGAGGTTGCGGAACTCGGGGACGGCAAGGGCGGCGGTGAGGATCTCGGCGCCGTGCCTCAAATCGTCGATGGTCTCGAACAGCGGGATCACCGCGACCGGGCAGCGCGGTCCCGCGACGTCGTGCTCGACGAGACCGACC
>NZ_PCZU01000261.1:74977-76101 GCF_002887785.1 Rhodococcus sp. ENV425 | reverse complement strand
CATCGACGGCCGGGCCGACGGCCGCGGCGACCGCCGGGGACAGCCCGATGCCCTCCTCGACCGCCGCCACCTGGCAGCCCACCACCACGGTGGGGGGCGCCTGCCCGCCGAGCGCCTCGAGGCTCGCGAACACCGCGGCCGGGTCCATGGCGTGCGCGTCGATTCCCGCCGGCCCCCGCGTGGCGGTGTCGGCTTCGAAGACCCGCACGGCGCCCGGCTCGCCGGCGCCGGGGACGGCGTCGACGAGCACGAGCGCGTCCCACCCGTCGAGCAGGTCGTAGGCCAGGTGCATGCCGCGGATCCCGTAGTCCACCACCCGGGTTCCGGGTGTGTCGGCCGGGATCCGCCGCACCACCTCGGGGCCGAAGCCGTCGTCGCCGAGGAAGATGTTGCCGATGCCCGCCACCAGGATCCGCACCACGTCACATCCTGCGCATCCGCAGGTACCGCTGGATGTCCGGCAGCGACTGCACCGTCACGACCACCCCGCCGATCACCGCGGCGGCCAGTGCCGCGGTGGCCAGCATTCCGATGAATCTCATGGCTCCTCTTTCCTCCCGAGCGGCTCGAGTTCGTCGGGCGCGAAGTACAGGTAGCGCCCGTACCAGTCGTGCAGGTCCGCGGCCGGATCGTCGACGAGGACGACCCCGACGTGGGTCTCGCCGTCGACGTCGGCGTGCACGGTGGCCACGCGCGCCACCCGGTCCCGGAAGAACAGGTCCTGCGCGTCGGCCCGGCGCGACGGGTGCAGCCGCACCAGGCTGCCCTGCGCGACCCGGATCCCGCCGATCAGCACCCCGTCCGTCTCGGGCCGGACGCTGGTGTCCGCCTCGGGGGTCCACCAGTCGACGCCGTCGGGCAGTTCTGGAATCAGCCCGCCCTCGCGGTGCGGGTCCCGCAGGATGCCGTGCAGGGCCTGCATCTCGGCGGGGGTCATCGTCTCGCAGCGTTCGACGATCTGCGCGGCCCGGGGGTCGGTGGCCCGCGCCTCGGCCTTCTCCTCGTCGGTCAGGGTCAGGACCCGCAGGGTGAGGATCTCGTCGATCTCGGTGGCGTCGAACAGGTCCCCGCCGCTCTGCTCGGCGACCTGCGGATGGTCGTACAGGATGATCGGGGACACCAGC
>NZ_PCZU01000261.1:65832-74950 GCF_002887785.1 Rhodococcus sp. ENV425 | reverse complement strand
CGCCGGGTGTGGCGGGGTCGGCGTCGCCGGCGAGGACCGGGAAACACCGGGTGTGTGCGCACTCGTCCGCGAGGCCGGCGACGTCGGCGGGCGGCTCGAGCAGCGAGACGAACCGCCCGCCGCGGGCGGCGAGGATCAGATGCGCCCCGATCAGCGATCGTCGCAGCGCGTCGGCGGCGTCCACGGGTGCGTCGCCGGTGTTCTCGACGGCGAGATCCAGGCGCATCGCCGCACCGGTTCCGGCGGACGGGCCCCGCTCCACGCGGACGACGGCGTGCACCGGCCACCGCGTGCGTACCACCCGGCCGGTGACGGCACCGTCCGCGGCGGTGAGCAGTTCGATGTCCGCACCGCCGGGAACGGCGACCGGAACCGTACGCGGGACGGCGAGTTCGGTGACCGGCAGCGGCCCGAGGGGAATCTCGCATTCCACGGCCTCGTCCCACCCGATCCACGAGCGGCCCGCGACGGTCAGTTCGGCCACGGTGACGTAGTCGTCGCCGTCGCGGCGCTGCACCGTGCGGGTCTGCAGTTGCAGGAACCGCACGACCACGTCGATCGTGGCGTCGGCGCGCAGTGGGCGCAGCACGCACTGCGTGGCCAGCGCCGGCTCCTCGCCGATCCCCGCGGCGGCGGCGCCGGGCGGGCCGAGCACACCGAACTGCCAGCGGGAGTGGTTCTTACGGGAACTCGCCCGGTACGGGTACAACAGGTACCCCTCGTACAGCACAGCGTCGGCCACCGCTCGCACCCGATCAGCCTGTCCCTGCACGGTCACGACGCCGCCTCCCCCGCGCCGGTCGCCGCGGCCGGCCTCGCCTCGGCCGCGGCGAGCAGTTCGGTGACCGCCGCGTCGAGATCGGTGTGCCCGTGCGCCACCTTGTACCGGGTCAGCGCGGCCAGCGTGTCGTGCCCCATGCGGGCGAACCCGGTGCCGGGGAAGTGGCTGCGGATCATCTCGTGCCACACCGAGACCGGCAGGTCGTAGCGGGCCTCGCGGTCCCACGGCACCGGCTCGACAGCCACCCCGCCGCCGCCGCGGCCGAACACCGTCCCGCTGAACAGCAGCAGCAGCGGCACCGCGCCGTCGTCGAGGGCGTGCAGATACCGGGCGGCCGCGACCTCGAAGTCGTACGTGCACGGCAGCGGCAGTGCCGTCTCGCACTCGCCGGCGAAGCCCGGCACCATCGTGGACGTCTGCAACCACGCGAACGAGGAGAGGGTGCTGCCCCACCGGTCGCGGGTGCCGAACAGGTCCCCCAGGGCGGCCTCGGCGTCCGGACCGTAGCGTCGGCGGGCCGGTTCCAGGCGCACCTGGCAGCGCAGCGCCACGCTGTGCACCGGCGCACCCGTGGTTTCCCGGATCCGGAGGCGCGCCGAGAGGCTCGGGGTGGCGGCATACGGTTCGGGAGCGATGTCGACGACCGTGAAGTCCAGAGCGGTCACGCCTGCCCCCTCGCCGGGACGGGACGGCTCCGCCGGGCGACCTCCGCGAAGAAGGCGTCGAGCTCGGCACGGGCATCGGTGCCGCCGTCGAAGCCGCGCCAGACCCGTCGCAGCCGGCCGACCAGCGCGTAGCAGGCGTCGATGGGCACCAGATGACAGTCGGCGGCGCCCCGTCGCGGAACCCGCACGAGCAGCGCCTCGACGTCCGGCAGCGGGGGCACGAGCGACGGATTGCCGCCGCACAGCGCCTCCCAGGCGTCGAGCGGCAGCTCCGATTCGGTCGCGCCGGCCGGGCCGGGATAGAACGCGACGGTCCGGCCCAGGGTCGAATTCCGGAAGAAGAACGCCAGGTTCACCGGGATCTCGAGGCTCGCCCAGGCGCCGGGGGTGAGCGCGAACTCCGGGAAGGACAGGTACCGCTCCGGCACCGCCCGGTAGCGCAGTTCCGCCCCGGGATCGGTGAACAGCAGACAGCAGGCCCGGCACACGCACATCAGCTGGCGTGCCTGCACGTCGACGACGTGCCCGTGCCCGTCGCCGATGCCCACGGCGCACATCTCGCAGCGCTCCCCCGCCGGCCGAGGTGCGGCGATACGCTGCAGGACCTCGAAGGGGGACGGCATCACGCCACCCCGGCGGGCACGGCCACCGACAGCACGCCGTCCCGCACCAGCACCGGCACCGGTTCGAGGTGTTCGTCGCCCGCGTCGAGCCGGACCCCGGCACCGCGCACGTCGAAGTGCGCCGCACAGGTCGGGCACCGCAGCACCGCCGCGTCCGCCCCGGCCCCGGCCCGCCGGTGCAGCGCCGCGCCGGCGAACGCGTGGGTGCAGACCGGGCACCGGTCCCGGTAGGCGAGGAGCTCACCGGCGACGCGGCACACCAGAACCGGCAGGCCGGCGACGACGAAGCCGCCGACCTCACCTTCCGGGATCTCGTCGAGTTCCGGCGCCGCACACCATGTTCCACGAACATCGGAATGCACCCGGGTGAACAGCGCCGCCGCGGGAATGAGTCCTTGCCCCGTGGACCCGGCGGTCTCGACCTCGAGTTCGGTGATCTCCGGCGCCGCCGCCCGCACCGCGTCCTGCACGGCCAGCTCCAGGGTCACCGCCGACGACGGGCATCCGTGGCAGCTGCCGAGCAGACGCAACCGGACCACGTCGTCGCGGATCGCGACCAGCTCGACGTCCCCGCCGTGCGACCCGAGGTACGGGCGCACCCCGTCCAGCGCCGTGCGCACCCGGGTCTCCACGTCGTGCGGGTGCAGCCCGTGGATCAGCAGCAGGCTGGCGACCAGGTCGTCGCGCGCCAGGTCGTCCATCGCGCCGGGATACCGGGCCAGCGCGTCGCAGATTCCGGCGAGTCCCGCCCCGTAGAGTCCCATCACCTCCCGGACCAGGTCCTCGGCCCGTTCGCGCGCCGCCGGCCCGGCCGCGGAGCTCGCGTCCAGCAGTGCCTCGATACGTTCACCCGACTCCCGCCATCGCTCCATCCGTCACTCCCCGGTGACCGACTGGGTCGGCGAGTGCAGTTTCTCGAGGGTCTTCCCGTCTCCGAGGTACATGTGCACCCCGCAGGGCAGGCACGGGTCGAAACTGCGCACGGTGCGCATGATGTCGATGCCCTTGAAGTGCTCGCGGTCGTTCTCCTCGAAGATCGGCTGCCCCTGCACCGCATCCTCGTACGGGCCGGGTGTGCCGTAGCTGTCGCGCGGGCTGGCGTTCCACGGTGTCGGCGGATACGGATGGTAGTTGGCGATCTTCCCGTCGCGGATCACCAGATGATGCGAGAGAACGCCGCGCACCGCCTCGGTGAACCCGCAGCCGATGCCCTCGTCGGGGACCTCGAACGGTTCCCAGGTCTTGGTGCGGCCGGCCCGGATCTCCACCAGCGCCTTCTCGGCGAAGTGCAGGGCGCACGCAGCGGCGTAGGCCTGGAAGTAGGTGCGGGCCCGGTTGCGTTCGAGGGTGTTGCTGCCGTGCTGCGGGATCTTCCACTCCAACGTCACCGGCCCCTTCAGCGCGGTCTTGGGGAGGTTGATCTGCACGCTCGACCCGGTGGACTTGACGTAACCGATGTCGACGAGCCCGGCCAGCGCCGTCGACCACAACCGGGCCAGCGGCCCGCCTCCGGTGTCGAGGGCCAGGTAGTCGGTGCCGTCGAACCAGCGGGGCGACATCACCCAGCTGTACTTGTCCTCGAGATCGCGTTTCTGTGGTCTCGGATTGGTGTGCTGGTTCCAGGGATGGCGACGGTCCACCGGATTGCCCAGCGGATCGGTCTTCACGAACATCTCCTGATCCGTCCAGTCCTCGTAGTACGAGGAGCCGAGCAGGATGCGCAGGCCCAGGTTGATGTCCACCAGCGAGGTCGTCACCAGCTTGCCGTCGACGACCACCCCCGGGGTGACGAACATCTTCCGGCCCCAGTCCTCCATGTCCCGGTAGGCGAAGTTGCACGTCTCCGGGTCCTGGAACGAACCCCAGCACCCGAGCAGGGTGCGCCGCAGCCCCACCTTCTCGTACCCCGGCAGCGCCTCGTAGAAGAAGTCGAACAGGTCGTCGTGCATGGGCACGACCTTCTTCATGAACTCGACGTAGCGCATGAGCCGGGTCAGGTAGTCGGTCATCAGCTGGATCGTGGCGACCGTGCCGACACCGCCCGGGTACAGGGTGGACGGGTGCACGTGGCGACCCTCCATGAGACAGAACATCTCCCGGGTCGAGCGGCTCACGTGCAGTGCCTCGCGGTAGAACTCGCCGGTGAACGGGTTGAGCGAGCGCATGATGTCCGCGATCGTGCGGTAGCCGTGCTGGTCCGCCCGGGGGGCGCGGGTGTTCTCGGCCTTCGCCAGCACCCCCGGATTGGTCTCGGAGACCATCTTCTCGCAGTAGTCGACCCCTACCAGGTTCTCCTGGAAGATGTTGTGGTCGAACATGTATTCCGCGGCCTCACCGAGGTTGACGATCCACTCACCGAGGTGCGGCGGCCTGGCGCCGTACGCCATGTTCTGCGCATAACAGGAACAGGTGGCGTGGTTGTCCCCGCAGATGCCGCAGATGCGGCTGGTGATGAAATGCGCGTCGCGCGGGTCCTTGCCCTTCATGAACAGCGAGTAGCCACGGAAGATCGACGAAGTGCTGTGACATTCGGCCACTTCGCGGTTCGCGAAGTCGATCTTCGTGTAGATACCCAGACTGCCCACGATTCTGGTGATCGGATCCCACGCCATCTCCACCAGGTTGCTGCCGGCGGCGGGATCGGGGACGGTGGCTGTCATCGGGCTGCCTCTCTCGGGGCGGGACTACCAGGTACGGGTCGCGCCGGTGGTGAGTTCCGTACCGGGCGTACGCCAGGACGGCTCCTTGTCCAATGTGCTCTTCGTCAGGCTCCGCAGCTGCCGCACGGCCGAGCCGTACACGCCGACCGCCCGCGTCGAGAGCTTCCCCCCGGGCGGCTCGTCCATGAACGGCATGAACTTGTCCGGGAAGCCGGGCATCGTGCAGCCGATGCAGATACCCCCCACGTTGGGGCATCCGCCGATTCCGTTCATCCAACCACGTTTGGGGACATTGCATTTGACAACCGGCCCCCAGCAGCCGATCTTCACGATGCACTTCGGGGAGCCGTACTCGGTGGCGAAGTCGCCCTGCTCGTAGTACCCGGCGCGATCGCAGCCCTCGTGGACGGTGATGCCGAACAGCCACTGCGGCCGCAGCGCCTCGTCCAGCGGGATCATCGGCGCCTGATTCGTCGCCTGGTACAGCAGGTAGGTCAGCGTCTCGGACAGGTTGTCCGGCTGGATGGGGCATCCCGGCACGCACACGATCGGGATACCCGCCTTCGACTTCCATTCCCAGCCCAGGTAGTCGGGCACGCCCATCGCGCCGGTCGGGTTACCGGCCATGGCGTGAATGCCGCCGTACGTGGCGCAGGTGCCCGCCGCGACGATCGCCGTGGCCTTCGGCGCCAGCCGGTCGAGCCACTCGCTGGTGGTGATCGGTTGCCCGGTCTCTTCGTTGTTGCCGAAGCCGGACCAGTACCCCTCGTCGTGCAGCTTCTCGTTGGGGATCGAACCCTCGACCACCAGCACGAACGGCTCGAGCTCGCCGCGGTCCGCCTTGCGGAACCATTCGAGGAAGTCGTCCGCACCACCCTGGGGGCCGCATTCGAAATCGATCAGCGGCCAATGCACCGCGACCTTCGGCAGCCCCGGCAGCGCGCCGAGTGCAATCTCTTCCACACTGGGTTGCGTGGCGGCGGTGAGAGCCACGGAATCGCCGTCGCAACTGAGCCCGGCGTTGATCCACAACACGTGGATCAAGGCCTCTTCGGCCGCCTGGGCCTCGGGTGTGGGCATGCCGACCACCTTCCGGAGCGCCCCACGCTCCTGCGCCGCAGGAGTCGACCCTCGGCCCACTTGCGCGGCGCTTTCTCTATTAACGCCCCGTTCCGGAGGGATGTCAACGAATCATGATCGTCCCGACCGGCGGTCGGCGATCCAGCGATACCACGCCTCCATGCCCTCCCCCGTGGTGGCCGACACCGCGAGCACCTCCACGCCGGGGTTGACCGATCCGGCGTGGCGGACACAGGTTTCGAGTTCGAAGTCGACATACGGCAGCAGGTCGACCTTGTTGACGACGACGAGATCGGCGACCGCGAAGATGTGCGGATACTTGAGCGGTTTGTCCGTTCCCTCCGGCGTCGAGATGAGCACCACCTTGGCCTGCTCCCCCAGATCGAAGAGGGCCGGGCACACCAGATTCCCCACGTTCTCCACGAACAACAGCGTTCCCGGAGCCGGATCCAGGGCGGTGAGCGCGTCGTGCATCATCTGCGCGTCGAGATGGCATCCGGCACCGGTATTGACCTGCACCGCGGCGCATCCCGTCGAGCGGATGCGCTCGGCATCGAGCAGGGTCTCCTGGTCGCCCTCGATCACCGCGATCGGCGCGGAGCCGGACAGCTCACGGATCGTTCGTTCGAGCAGGGTGGTCTTGCCGGCCCCCGGCGAACTCATCACGTTGATCGCCGTCACGCCGCGACCCGCGAGCCACCCTCGCGTACGCTCGGCGAGCAGGTCGTTCTTCGCGAGCACCTGCTGTTCGAGAGTGACGGTCTCGGTCTGCACGGGCGCACGGTCGTGCTCGTGGCCGTGGCCGTGCTCGTGGCCGTGGCCGTGGCCGTGGCCGTGCTCGTGGTCGTGCTCGGCGCCGTGGGGAAGGTCGTGCGCGTGCGGCACCGTGATTCGCGGCCCCGCCTCGTCGTCACAGCCACAGGTGGCACACATCGCTTCAGCTCACCTCCATCGACACGATGCGAAGCTCGCGACCCGACCGCACTTCGACATCGGCACTTCCGCAGGAGCACAACAGAATCGGATCGAACAATGCGAATTCGGTCCCGCAGTCCCGACAGTGCCCGACACCGGCGGGCGTCTCGATGTCCAACCGTGCACCTTCCGCGACGGTGCCCACCGTGACCAGCCCGAAGCAGAACAGCATCGAGTCGGGGATCACGGCACACAGCGCTCCCACCGCGACGCGCACACTGTGCACGCGACGGTCGCCGGCGTGCTCGCACACCGCGTCCACGACGCTCTGCGCGATCGACAATTCATGCATCGCGGCCCCACTCCGCCCACCTCACGGGCTCGTCTTCACGATAGGCCGCGGGCCCGCCCCGGGGACGCGGAATCAGATGCTTCCGTTCTCCGGGGCGGCGTGGTCACGGTCCGGGTGCGTGTGCCCGGCGTGCTGGTGGGTCGCGCCGATCGAATGCAGCAACTCGTGGACCGTCTCGTCCACGAGGCGGTACCGCACCATACGACCCTCACGCTCCGCCGCCACCCAGCCCTGGTTGCGCAGCAGGCGCAGCGCGTGGGACACCGCGGTGCCGGTCATCTCCAAGGCTGCGGCAAGGTCCGTGACACAGATGCCCGGCGCGTGGTGCAGGCACAGCAACAAGCGCAGCCGGTTCACGTCGGACAACAGTTCGAAGCGGTGGGCCCACCGGTCGATGTCCGGCGTGTGCAGTGCCGCAACGGCGCGCTGCACGTCGGCGGGGTCGAACATTGCGCCGGACGTCATGGCTGAAGTCTACGAACCCGCGGGCCGTCGTAGTGCCCACACCCGTACTGCGGGTACGGACGGGATACCCCCCTCGTCCCACGACACGGTCCTACAGTGGAAGGGTAGACCGTGGCCGTGCCGCAGGCGCGGCGTCCGCCGCGCCACAGGGGGTGCCCCGATGATGGAGGAAACTTCGGTCCGCGATCTGCCTCGCGCGCTGGGGAACGAAAGCCTGACCCGTCGGCTGGCGGAGTGCCGGCCGGCGGTGTTCCTGGACTACGACGGAGTACTCACTCCGATCGTGCCGCGACCGGAGGACGCGGTGATCTCGGACGGCATGCGCACCGTGGTCCGGGAACTCGCGTCACGCTGCCCGGTATGCGTCGTCACCGGCCGGGACCGGGCGGTGGTGCAGCAGCTGATGGGTATCGACGACCTGGTGGTGGCCGGCAGCCACGGCTTCGACATCTGGACCCCGCAACGCGGCTCCGTCTCCGACGACCGCGTCGCCCGGTTCGCGGACCTCGTCGCGGCGGTGACCGACCGGCTCCGCACCGAGATCGGGGCGATCCCCGGGGCGCTGGTGGAGCCCAAACGGGCGTCGGTCGCCGTGCACTACCGGCTCGCCGAACCCGCCGACCGGAACCGGATCGCGACGGTCGTGCAGGGGCTGCTCGCCGAGTACCGCGGCGAGCTGAAGGTCACCCCGGGGAAGATGGTGTACGAGCTGGCGCCCGCCGTCGACTGGGACAAGGGCCGAGCCGTGCTGTACCTGATCGAGGTGCTCGACCTCGACTCCGCCGGCACCGTACCGGTGTACCTGGGCGACGACATCACCGACGAGGACGCCTTCCGGGCGCTGCGCGGACGTGGGATCGGCATCCTCGTCGGCCGGGCGGACGATCCGGAGATGGCAGGCCGGACCACGGCCGCCGAGTTCGTGCTCTCCTCCGTCGACGAGGTGGAGCGCTTTCTGACCGCACTGGCGCGGTGATCGCGGACCACGCCACGGGAGTCCGGGAGGGAACGTCGTGCAGGAGCCGAAGTTCGAGCTCGACTACGACCGGTTCGACAGCGCGTCGGAGGGACTGCGGGAGGCGCTGACCTCCACCGGGAACGGCTACTTCTGCACGCGCGGCACCGCCGAGTGGGAGGACATGAGCCCCATCCACTATCCCGGCACCTATGTGCACGGGATCTACAACCGCGAGACCACGATCATGGGCGGACGCCCGGTACTCAACGAGGACCTGGTCAACGTGTCCAACTGGCTCGTCCTCAAGCTGCGCATCGAGGGCCAGGACGCGGTCCGGCTCGACAACGTCGACGTGCTGTCCTACCGGCACACCTACGACATCCGGCTCGCCACGGTGATGCGCGAGCTGCGGTTCCGGGACCGCTTCGGGCGGGAGACGACGCTGCGGAGCCGCCGCTTCGTGAGCATGGCCCACAGCCACCAGGCCGGGATCGAGTGGACGCTCGTCCCGGAGAACTGGTCGGGGCAGATCGAGGTGGTCTCCGCGCTGGACGGTCGCGTCACGAACCAGATCGTCGCCCGCTACCGGCAGCTCGAAGGGCGCCATCTGGATCCGGTG